>JAFZOA010000161.1 GCA_017550775.1 Ruminiclostridium sp.
ATAAAGCAGCTTGAGCATGAGCTCGCATACACCCGTCAGGAAGTTGAGTTTTTAAAAAAGCTGCAAATGGCAGATATGGAGGCTCGGAGACAATGGGAATCCAAGCACCGGCCAAAGTAAAGTACGCGATCATATACGAGACCATCAGGAATGACAATAACGCTCTGAGCATCTCGTATATGTGTGAGATCGCGGGAGTGTCTCGTTCAGGCTTCTATGCGTGGCTGGATGCCGCTCCAGCCAGAGACCGGCGCAACGAACAGGATAGGAAAGACTTTGATCTTATCCTTGAAGCGTACAGGTTTCGTGGATACCGGAAAGGCGCCCGCAGCATATATATGAGACTGCTTCATATCGGCGTCATCATGAATGTCAAGAAGATACGGCGGCTTATGAAGAAATTCAATCTGGTTTGTCCTATCCGCAAAGCAAATCCGTATCGGAGAATGGCTAAGGCACTTGCGACAAGCAATGTAGCTCCCAATATCGTGAAACGCGAGTTTAAACAAGAGCCTCGAAAAGTATTACTGACTGACATAACATACCTGTTCTTTGAAGGCGGAAAATGTTATCTGTCAACAACTCTCGATGCGTTCACACATGAGATATTGGCTTATCAGCTGAGTATGAGTCTCAAGGTGGATTTTGTTCTTGATACAGTAGATCAGCTTGTAGAGCAGCATGGCTGCACGCTTGACAACGAAACCATTGTACACTCGGATCAAGGCTGTCATTACACCAGCTATGCGTTTATTCAAAAGCTCAAAGATGCTGAATTCGTACAATCAATGTCTCGACGCGGAAATTGTTGGGACAACGCTCCGCAGGAAAGTTTCTTCGGTCACATGAAGGATGATATTCATGATGAGATCGCAGTTTATTCATCTTTCGACGATGTCAAGCGAAAGATTGATGACTGGATGGATTACTACAATAACGACCGCTATCAATGGGAACTGCTGAAACTCTCGCCGGTTGAGTATTATACTTACCTCAAAACAGGCGTATATCCGTTACCCACATATGACAACAAAGTACAGTAGTAACACTGGGGCTCTGCCCCAGACCCCGAGGTTTATCGCTTTTGTTTCCGAGAGGCAGTAACGCCCCTCAAAGAAAAAAGGCAGCACATTATGTACTGCCTCTCGCAAACCCGGTGCGGTGCTCATGTCGCTCCTCAGCGTTGCACTATCCCCCGTATCTGTAAAGCAGTTTTATTATATCATATCGGGTAGATTTTTACTACCCCTAAAAATCATAGTTGTCCTTGACATTGGGTACATTTTAAAACGCCAATTGACCTTTCCCATATTCTCGTCAAAATTCATTCCCCGAGTCATTTTTTTGACGATTTCTATATTCTTTTTGAATTCTTCGCTTTCCGCTTTTCGAATATAAATGGACATTCTTACCTCTTTTAAACTCCGATTTATCGTATTATATTATCATTTTTCTTTAAAATGAAGCAGTTTTTTATTAACAATACAAATTCCGGCAGCCACAAGCAGAACAGCTACGAAATACTGCCATTTCAGTGGCTCGTTCAGAAGCAGCGCGGCAAACATTACTCCCAGAACGGGGATAAGCGCGTTATAGATCGCGATCTCGCTTATAGGATAAACAGAGAGCAATTCGTTATATATCGCAAAGCAGACTGCCGAGATCAGCACAAGCGCCGTCAGCACGACGATACCGCCGAGTCGAAAACTCCACGCGCCGGTAGTACCCATACATAAGCCCGCCAGCACCAATAACGCACCGCCTATCGCCATGCTGTAGCCTGTTGCAGACATGATATTCATTTTCTTCGAAACGACCCTTGTGACGACACCGCCGAAGGCTCCGCAAAGAGCGTTAAGAAGGATCATTCCGTCCCCGCCGAAAGAAATGTTTTCAAAAAAGTTTCCGCCGGGCTCGATGTTTATAAGCACTATCCCCGCGAATCCCATTACACAGCCGATCACTTTACGTTTGTTCAATTTGTCATCGGCAAAAAATACGGTCGATAAAAAGATAAGGAAAAATCCGCTCATAGAGTCAAGTATCGTTGACCGACCGCTGGTATTATTGCCGAGTCCTATGTACGCGAACATATAATGAAGTGTAGTGTTGACAAGCGCCAGAAGAAGCAGCCACGAAACGTCTTTTTTACTTTTCAGATCAAGCTTCGTTTTTCTGCAAACGCAGAATGCGGAAACAAGCAATCCTGCCAACAGGAAACGAATACCTGCAAACAGCAGCTTTCCTCCCAGATCGTCTGATGTAATTTCAAATATGCCGTAACCCACTTTGATGAGTGGATATGCCATTGACCACCCGACCGCGCAAATGATCGCAAGAATTGCTTTGTAACGTTTATCCTGAAATATGTTATTCAATTCTTTTTGTTGTCTCTTTCCTATAATCGTTCAATTATTCAGAAGCACCTTTCCTTACGCGCTTTCTTGCAGTTTTCGATATTTCCGCAGCGGTAGCAGAGCTCATTATCGCAGATACCGTCGTTTTCAAAATACGAGCGGATATTGTTTATCGTAGTCTCCGCGATATTGTTCAGCGCTTCTTCCGTAAGGAATGCCTGATGCGATGTCACAATAACGTTTGGCATTGAGATAAGGCGCGACAACAGCTCGTCATTCAGGATATGTCCAGATCTGTCCTCGAAGAATATGTCGGCTTCTTCCTCGTAAACGTCAAGGCAGGCAGCACCGACCTTGCGAGCCTTTATACCCTCAAGCAGAGCCTCGGCATCTATCAGCGCACCTCTCGACGTGTTGAGTATCACAACGCCCTTCTTCATCTTTTCGATAGCGGCGGCGTTTATCATGTGCTTTGTTTCATCGGTCAGCGGACAATGCAGAGAAATGATGTCGCTGCGCTCAAAAAGGTCGTCCAGAGAAACGTAGTTAATGCCGCTATCCGCTGCGGGATATGCGTCATAAGCGATAACATTCATCCCGAAGCCGCGGCAGATGTCAACAAATATCCTTCCGATCTTGCCGGTGCCTATAACACCAACGGTCTTGCCGTGCAGATCAAATCCGGTGAGCCCGCTTAGTGAGAAGTTGAAATCTCTCGTCCTGTTATATGCCTTGTGTATGCGGCGGATAGATGTGAGAAGGAGTGCTGCGGTATGCTCCGCGACTGCATACGGCGAATACGCGGGAACATGCGAAACGTGTATCTTTCTGTATGCGTGCTCAACATCGACATTGTTATATCCTGCACAGCGCAGTGCGATCATTTTCGTACCGCTGTCATAAAGCTTGTCTATAACCTTGTCGTTTACGGTATCGTTCACGAAAACACATACCACATCGCAGTCGTTGGCGAGCTCAACGGTATCCTCCGTCAGCTTCGTTTCGAGAAATTTGAACTCGATCTCACCCGGCTTTTCGTAACGCGCAAACGATGCCTTGTCGTATTCCTTTGTGTCGAAAAATGCTATCTTGATCATGAGTAACCCTCCTTGTCTTATTCAACTTCCTTATATAACATTCTTGTGTTGCCAATTTCCTCAAATCCGCTGTCCTCATACAGTTTCCAGAGTTTGGTGTTCTTAGCTGAAACCGGATATGGAGCATTACCTTCTACAAGGGTGTCCAGCTCGTCGTCATTCAGCAGAATATTGGTGTTATCCGCGGATACACCGTTAGTCGTGATCTTGGGATCGAGTTTTACCGAAACACTGTGCTTCGGAATAAGAGCGTCGGCGTCCGACTTGTCAAGCTGCAACGGATAATACGCAAGATACTGCGGTTTTACGTGGTACAGGATAAACAATATATATGGCAGCTTTTCAAGTATCTGCTGCTTAAGCTCATTATCGTCAAAGCCTTTTTCCATTTCAAGCTCGTAGATATAGTATATATCCGCTAAAACACCAATATTAAAATCTATCAGGTCTTCAAACATGAATGATGACGCTACATACGAGAGATCAGCACTCATGTCATCGCAGAGCATCAGGAAATCCTCGCCGTCCTCGGACATCTGTTTATATGATTTATCTATTGCATTATACCATAAAATCGCTGGTTTTGCAACAAATATATAAGCTCCCGTTGAAAATCCATACATTTTCAGTACGCCACTACACAAATTTTCAATTTAACGGTTTAATGTTCCGATTTTGACACTTTACAAAGAAAATATTCCAAATAGGATATTTTCTATTGACAAATCTATCTTAACGAGATATAATATAAGCAGAACATAGATCTGTCGGAGAAAGGATACATATATGGCTGATATAAAATATAATGTTGAAACCGCTAAAGGGAACAACATGATCGGGAACAAACTGCTTGAAATACGCAAAAAGCGGCATATTACACAGGTTGAGTTTTCAAGAATGCTTGGAAGATACGGTGTTAGTGTTCAACCTGCCGCTGTAGGAAAATGGGAAAGCGGCACGACCACACCGACTGCGTATCAGATCATTGCTATTGCAATGGCGCTGAATATCCCCGACATTATAACTGAGTTTACAGGTATGGCCTGTCCGCCCGATCTCGAACTGAACGAACAGGGTTTGAAAAAGCTCGACGAGTATCGCGATCTGCTTATCGCGTCGGGGAAATATAAGCTGCGTATTCCCGAAATTACGCCGATACGTAAAATGATACCCATTCCTACCAGCTATATCAAAGCCGCTGCGGGTTCTGGTAACTTCTTGGACGATGAGAACTTCGAGGATAAGGAGTACCCCGAAAGCGCAGTTCCTGCCGGAACGGACTTTGCTCTGTTCGTGGACGGTGAAAGTATGGCTCCGATCTTCGTCAACGGACAGGTTGTGTTTGTGCAGAAGTGCGAGACGATAAAACCCGGACAGGTCGGCATTTTCAGCATTGATAACGAGGTCGTCATCAAGATTTATGATGAACAGGAGCCCGATGAGTCTGTACGTGAGGAATTCACCGACAGTAACGGTTATGTTCATCCGCAAGTCGTTCTGCTATCATATAACAGCGAATGGGAGCCCCGTCCGATCTCGCCGTATCAGGAATTTCACGTTTACGGACGGGTATTAAGCTCATAAAAGGAGTGAACCGCATGGAACGGGCGTATATTGCAATCGACATGAAATCATTCTACGCTTCCGTTGAATGCGTTGCCCGCGGCCTTGACCCACTTACGGCGAAGCTGCTTGTCGCAGATCCGACGCGCTTCGATCAGACTATCTGCCTTGCGGTATCTCCGGCGCTGAAAGCTATCGGAGTTCCCGGTCGTCCGCGTCTTTTTGAAGCGAAACAAGCTATATTTAACTATGAAATGCGGTCACACCATATCGTTGACTACATTATCGCTCAACCGCGAATGGCTGAATACGAGCGCGTTTCGGCGCAGATATACTCTATCCTGCTCCATTACGCTGCTCCGGAGGATATTCATGTGTACAGCATTGATGAATCGTTCGTTGACTGTACGAAGTATCTGCATATCTATGAAGATGAAGCCGAGCGTACAGGCAAGCACCCTGCGCACGTTATGGCTATGACAATGCTGCGTGAAGTGCTGGCAGAGACAGGTATTACTGCAACTGTCGGGATAGGTACGAATATGTATCTCGCAAAGGTCGCTATGGATATTGTGGCGAAGAAAGCTCCTGCGGATAAGGACGGTGTGCGAATCGCAGAACTTAACGAGGAAAGCTATAAATATCTCCTATGGGATCATAAGCCGCTTACGGACTTCTGGCAGGTCGGTATGGGTAAATGTGCGCGGCTCGAAAATGCCGGGATGCACACAATGGGCGATGTGGCGCGGTTCTCGATCGAAAACGAAGAATGGTTCTACAAGACATTTGGTATCGACGGAGAGATAATGATAGATCACGCTTGGGGTGTAGAGCCTGTGACGATGTATGATATTAAGCATTACCGTACCGACAATCATTCGCTCTCCAACGGTCAAGTCCTGCCGCGTCCCTATAAATACGAAGAAGCAAGGGTAGTTTTCAGAGAGATGATCGACGTTTTAAGCACAAATATGTATGAGAAGAATGTCATCTCGCAGATATTTACATGGTGGGTGAGCTACGATTACAAGTCTTTAGAGTATTGTCCTCAGTACAGCGGCCCGGTCTGTATCGACTTCTACGGACGCTTACATCCAAAACATAGCAACGGTACAGTAAGGCTCGTAGAGCGCACGAATCTGTCAAATGCGATAACGGAAGTAATGCTGCCGGATTTTGACAGGAAAACCGATCACAGGCTGTTATATCGCAGAATCGGTTTATGTGCGGCAGATGTGGTCGTTGACGAAGGAGTATATCAACTTGACTTCTTCACGGACTATGAGAAAGTTGATAAAGAAAAAAGAGTTCAAGCTGCTATGCAGGCTGTCCGGGCCAAATTCGGATCAAACGCTGTCCTGCACGGCACTAATTATCTACAAGGCGCAACAACGAAAGAGAGGAATACGCAAATCGGCGGGCATCATGCCTGACCGGTATATGGCATGACGCCATAAAGAAAGTCCTCAAAACACCGCAAGGATGCGGCGATAAAAAGGACTTTCCGTTCTCCCTTGTCCGCTGTTGCGGAAAGGAGAACGAAAATGATAGGATATATGCCGCACCCGGCAGAGTTTAAGTACGACGATGTTTTACGGCATGGTAAGCCCGTCCATGCTATTAATGACAGCTTTGCCGTTAAACACCCTGCTATGGCTCTCGGCAAGCGGGCAAAGATATTCAGTCCCTTTGACGCGCTTAAAGGCTTTACCGAAGCTGTTGAAGCCAAAGACGAGTTGTATGTTGAGCGCGTAGAGTTGTCCGAGGACGAATGTGCCGATCTGGATAAGAAAATCACGGAATTGCAGGAGCTTGTCTGTAACGGTAGTGCAGCCAGAGAGAATAATGTTACCGTGACTGTCACATATTTCGTTCCATGTGTTGACGAGAACAACGATGCTTACGGTTTTCGTGGACAGTACGTTGAGACAAAGGGTGTGCTGACTGAGATCGACACTGTAAAGAAACTCATAACCGTTGATAATAAGCGATTGCGGTTTGATGACATACTTCGGCTTGAAAAATCTGAAGTTTTATGCTAAAATAATAATTATGTTGTCATACCGTATGGTTTATTATATAAACTGATAAATCGGAGTTTGACGAAAGAATTTAAAACTATATTGTTGATTGATGAATGGGGTAAAAAATCGTCATGATTGAAAAATTGTATGAAAAATATCTGATAGAATGTTCAAACAACTCAATACTAGAAGCTG
>JAFZOA010000162.1 GCA_017550775.1 Ruminiclostridium sp.
CGTATGTTCGAGGAGGCGAGCGAGAACGCAAGAGCGTGCTTCGACGCGTTCGAGAAGCATTTCTATCCGCTCGTCGCTGCGAACGCGGACTGCGGCGAAAACTGGGAATGGCTCGTCGGTACGTGGCCGTCGCAGAAAATGTCATAAGGAGGAGAAACAATGTTCATATTCACAAAAATGACGCAGATACCCGTCAGAATAAACAACAGGAACCCGCGCCTCGCAAGCTATATTCTGAGTCAGTACGGCGGTCCCGACGGTGAGCTCGGCGCCTCTCTCCGCTATCTCTCCCAACGCTTCGCCCAGACCGAAAAGTGCGGTATCGCCCTGCTCACGGACATCGGTACCGAGGAGCTCGGACATCTCGAAATGATCGGAAGCATCGTCACTCAGCTCACCAAGGGCGAGGGCGCGAAAAGCTTCGACAAGTACGGTGTCGGCGATTACTACATCGACCACGCGAACGCTGTCTACCCCGCAAGCGCGTCGGGTGTACCGTTCACGGCGGCATATCTGCAGAGCAAGGGCGATCCGATCGCGGATATTATGGAGGATATGGCAGCGGATGAAAAGCCTTTCTATGTACCACAATACGCTGCGGCATAAAAACACCGGACAAAAGAGTCCTTCACTCCGGCACTCGGAATGAAGGACTGTTTAGTTTCTGTATCTCTGCCGCATCTGTAACGGACTCACGGTTTCTCCGACTTTACGGCAGCGCGGCCGAGAGCGTCTCAAGAAGTGCACCGTACTCGTCAAGCAGATCCCGGTGGTGCGCTCTTATAAAGTCGAGATCCGAACCCTTGGCGGCTAATTCAAGCGCTTTTGCGTGACCGGATATCTCTTCCGCGCCGATGTTCAGCGAAGTGCTTTTAAGCCCGTGAACGAATGTCTCGTAGTTCTTCCAGTTCCCGGTCTCAAATGCTTCCGTGATCTGCGGCCGCCTGTCATTGTCGATATAAGCCTTTATCATCTCGATGTAAAATTCTTCATCGTCCATGAAGTAACTCATTCCGAGCGCCGTGTTGAGCATCGGGAAACGTTCCTTTATCCCGGCTCCGGGTCTCTTATCCGCAGCTTCTGCAGCTTCCGGCACAGCGACGGGAGCTGTATCTGATGCATCAGCGCCGGCTGTACTTTCTGCCTTGCCGTAAGACTGATCTTTTATCATAGACTTCGGAAGATACTTGTAAAGCATCTCGATCAGATCGTTACGAAGTATCGGCTTTGACAGGTAATCCGTAAATCCGGCATGAAGATACTTCTCCTTTGCACCTACGATAGCGTTTGCAGTCAGCACTATAACGGGGGTATTGACATTCGGGTGCAACCTGTTCTTTTTCATGCGCTCAAATGTAACGATACCGTCCATTTCCGGCATCATATGATCAAGGAATATGATATCATAGCGCTTCACGGCGATCTTTTCAAGGCATTCCATTCCGCTTCGCGCGGTATCTACGGAAGCGTGTGTACGCTTCAGCATTCCCCTTACTACCTGCAGATTCATATCGACATCATCGACCACAAGTATCGCCGCATCGGGAATGTTGATCTGGACAGCCTTCTCCTTTGTCTGATCCGCGACCTCTTTGTACTTGTCGGAGAAATCGCCTATCGGCTCGGGGTTGAGTACCTTCTGCGAAAGCCTTACCGTAAATACAGAGCCCTTGCCGTACTCGCTCTCGACCGAGATCTCACCGCCCATGAGCTGAACGAGCTTCTGCGTCAGCGACAGACCGAGACCCGTACCCTCAATGTTGCGGTTGCTTTCCTCGTCAAGCCTTGTGAAGTTGCTGAACAGCTTGTCCCTGTCCTCTTTCCTGATACCTTTGCCGGTATCCTCCACCACTATCTCAAGCTCTGCATCTCCGTCGCTTCTTGAAAGCTCATTCAGCCGCAGTATCACCTTTCCCGTTTCGGTATACTTCACGGCATTGGACAGGAAGTTGTTGATGATCTGTCTGATACGAACTTCATCGCCGTAAAGCGCGGACGGAAGTCTCTTGTCCACGTCTATCTCAAATGCAAGCCCCTTCTCGGCCGCGCGGGAAAGCGTCATATTGTAGCAATCGTTAAGCACGGAGAAAAGCTCGTATTCCACGGGGATAAGCTCCATTTTTCCCGACTCGATCTTTGAGATATCCAGAATGTCGTTAACGATAGAGAGCAGAGTCTGGCTCGCGCTGTTGATATTCACCGCGTACTGTCTTACGTCCTCGATGTTGCCGTCGTCAAGCTCGTCGAGCAGCATCGAATTCATGCCCATGATACCGTTGATAGGCGTTCTGATCTCATGGGACATATTGGCAAGGAACTGGCTCTTTGCCTGACTCGCGACAGCGAATTTATCCGCAAGCTCGATCTCCTCGGTGATATCCGAGAACACCATAAGTATGCAGTAAGGGTCGCCGTATGTATCCTTGACGGAATTGAGCTTTACCGAATACGCCTTCTCCCCTGCTTTATCCCAGAGACGGGTGGAGTATATATCATTCGCGCCTTTTTCAAACATCGCATCTATATCCGTTTCGCTGATGCTGAAAATATCCCGAAGCTCCGTTTTTTTGCTGTGGGGCATCCGGTTCTCGGCATAGGCGTTCATAAGCGCGATATGACGGTTCGTATCGAACACGATGACCCCGGCTTCTATGAAATCAAACAGGCGTTCCGTGATGTTCCCGACGCTCAAATCAAACGAAACGAGTACGGTAGCGCCGTACCACACAACCATAGTGCAGACTGCACCGCCGATGCCGGATGTCGCAACACCGGGAAGCCCTAATATCGGGAAGATCGTGTCCGGGATAGCGAAAAAGAGAAGCGAGAAGTTGGCGGCGATCAGGATAGACATGAACTTTCTCGAACGCTTGGTTCGTGTCCTATTCAGCCATATAAGCGCGAGGATAAAGAGCGTCAGAAACATCAGCGCTTCATACATACTGTGTACGTTGCGGTTGAACTGCATATCGGGATTGGCATACCACTTGGTATATCCGTCCTCGCGGACGAAAATGTCGAGATCCTTGTCGGAATACATCGCCAGATCCACGGCGGACAGGACAAAGGAGAAAACTCTCATACCCAGTGATACTCGCTTGTTGACACCGGACATTTCCGTCGCTATGAACATCTCGTTTATAAGGAAGCCGTCTATCGCGACAAGTCCGAATGTCCTTATTATCGCACAGAGGGAGAGATCGGTGACAACTCCGAGTACACCGTAACTTATACACCACAGCGCAGAAAAAACACCGTAGAACAGTATGTAATAGCGTATGTTGCCATTCGCTCCCCTGTTTCTTATATAGAAGCTCACGCCCATTACCGCAGCGATCGTTCCGAGGATAAACAGAGCGCAGTTATTTATTATCCATATCACGGCAAGCTCACTCCTGAAATGACAAAATCAGTCTTATATCTTCATTAGATAATCATATCAAATATTTGCATATTAAGGTATTATACCATATTTTTCGGTCATAATCAAGAACTTCTGTTCTTTTTTTGCAGAAAACAGCGGGATATAGTTATTACAAGCCTGTTTTTTCTTCCAGGGCTGCACCCGACCTCACTATCCTTTCCGAAAACGCCTTTGCAATGTGATATTTGCCGCCCGTGATGTTTTCTGTCTGATATACAGGCTCTCCCAAGGTTTATCAAATCGCCCGCGATCATTGACATTGCACACAACAGATGTTATAATAGTGGTACCGATGAAACACAGACAGAATTATGATATACAGCGTAAGACAAGAAAAAAGAGCAGCATAACAATGCTGCCGCCAGAAATGAAGTTACATCATTAGCTTTAGTTTTAACACACGAAGGAAGAAGATGCGCCTCCGAAAATCCGGGTACATCTACTTCTGCCCCTGTATGTTTCACCGTGCGCCCCCCGAAAGCGTTTTATAGAGTTCCCCGATACTTCCGGCTCCGAATATCCTGTCGGTGTTCGTCCCATACTCAGCGGACAGCATATTTTTGCGCCGTTCGCGTTCTCCTGCCGGTATCCTGTCGGAGTTTATGTGTATTCCCGCCGTTCCGCAGGCAAGCGCTATCCCCATATCGGCGCGGTAGTCGTTGCCGACCATTACAGTGGTCTCAGGGTCAAGAGAGTGCTTTTTCAGCAGCTTCTCAAAGAATATGGGATCCGGCTTCTGAACGCCGTGATCGGACGACAGGAACATATCGTCAAAGTACCCCGGAAGACCGAGCTTTTCGATCTCCGGCACTGTAAATATCGCCTGCGCGTTGGAGAGCATATAGACGCGCTTTCCGCTTTCACGCAGAGATCTCAGCAGCTCCGGAACGAACGGGTACAGCTTCATTTTGTGCCGCGACAGCACACGAAACGAGTTTGCGATATAGCACGAAAGCTCCTCAACACTTCCATAGCCGTATGCTATCGCGTGAGTATGCTTTGCTTCTGTCAGAAGACGAGCGAACACGTTTTCTATCTTCACTTCGGGTATGCGGCAGCCCGTTTCGGCTATGATCTTCTTTTCTTCCTCTTTTGTGATGCGCTTATAATCCCTGCGCAGCCCCGCCGCGGTGTAGTCGGCACCGTAAACGGCGTACAGCTCCGCCATTTTCTGCCAGAACGGAAGCTCCTCTTCGTCTGTGTGCATTTCAATGAGCGTTCCGTAGAGGTCGAATGCGTAGGCTTCAAATTCAGGTATGATCGTGTCGTACATAGTTTATTCTCCGTAAATAAGTCGGCATCTTCGCGTTTCAGACTGTTCTTTCACCATTCCGGCAGTCATTCCGTCCGGATTATCCGGAGTTGCCGTGACCGCTTCGGTTCCAATCATGATTATACTATATAATGACCGGGAATGTCAATATACTTATCCTATAAGGCAGGCAATTTTGTTTCCGGGCTTTAGTCCCGGTACAGCGTATATTCCGACAAACATGATATATCCCCTTTATATCGGGAAAAGAAAACAGGAGGACTTACATCAGGAAATATTATGGACAGAAAATATCTTGAACTGCTTGCAAAGGAATACCCGACGATAGAGAGCGTCGCGGCGGAAATGGTCAATCTTTCCGCCGTACGAAGCCTTCCGAAAGGCACCGAATACTTTTTCAGCGATATGCACGGAGAGTATGAAGCTTTCCTGCATATGCTCAGAAGCGCGTCGGGAATGATAAAGAACAAGATCGACATGGTGCTCGGAAAGACTGTGCCCAACGCCGAGCGCGAACGTCTCGCAACTCTCATATATTATCCCGAAAAGGAGATCAAGCGGCTCGCGGCTTCTGGCGATATCACCGACGAATGGCGAAGCCTTACGATCTACCGCCTTATTATCGTACTTGAAGCCGTGTCCGCGAAATATACCCGCTCCCGCGTCCGCAAGAGCATACCCGAGGATATGGTGTACATTCTTGACGAGCTGCTCAATGTCACGGACGACGTGAACAAGGATTTTTACTACGACGAGATCATAAACACGATACTCGAAACCGGCATTGCCGAGAGCTTCATCGCGTCCCTGTGCAGAACGATACAGTCGCTATCCATTGATATGCTGCACATCATCGGCGACATCTACGACCGCGGTCCCCGCGCGGATATCATCATGGACGAGCTCATGAAGTTCCACGATATCGACATTCAGTGGGGCAACCACGACATTTCATGGATGGGTGCCGCTTCGGGAAATCAGGCGCTTATCGCCAACGTTATCCGCATTTCCATGCGTTACAACAACTTCGACATCTTAGAGGACGGCTACGGGCTCAACCTGCGCGCGCTGGCGGTTTTCGCGGCGGAGACCTACAAGGACGACGACTGCGCGGTGTTCATGCCCAGTACCCTCGACGACAACATCTACGACCCCGTTGACACAAAGCTCGTCGCGAAGATGCACAAGGCGATAACGATCATTCAGCTCAAGCTCGAAGGTCAGCTCATGGAGAAGTACCCCGAGTGGGAAATGCGCGACCGCGTCGTGTTCAAGCACGTAAACTTCGCCGACGGCACTGTTGATATCGGCGGGAAAACATACAGGCTTAAGGACAGCAGCTTCCCCACAGTCGATCCCGCC
>JAFZOA010000163.1 GCA_017550775.1 Ruminiclostridium sp.
ACAGGTGAGCGGTGATACCCGGTTCTCGTCGCCCGTTTCAAGCCGGTTTGTACAGCCGCAGGAGTTGGTGCAGCGCTTGTTCAGCCCGCACTCCCTGCATTCCTCCGGCATGGACTGGCGCTTTGATATCTCGATCTGGCGCTTTACGTCGATGCCGTCGAACACGTTGCCGATGTACCAGTCCCTGTCGCCGATGAACTGCGTGCAAGGGTAGATGTTCCCGTCGGTGTCCACCGGCATCTGTCGGAAACCGAGGTGACAGTGCTCCGCGGTGTTCTTGCCCTTGATGCAGTCGCTTATCTTGCTGTCGAAGGGGCTGAAATAGAACCGGCGTTTGCTGTGGAGCAGGATATCGGTGTAGAACTCTGCGAGCTTGTCCAGCTCCCCGCGCAGGATATCCATGTCACCGTCCGTCCACTTCACGAGCTTTCCGTAGGCGATAGTTGCTATGATACGGCGGAAACCGAGCGAGTACAGGTACCTCACCGACTCGAACCAGTCCCCTGCCGCAGACGGAGATATGGTCATCATTGCGTATGACTCCGGCATTTCCCCGAGCAGCAGCTTTGCCTTCTGCTCCAGTACCGCGAGGGTACCGCCGCCGCCTTCCCGGAATACCCGGTTCTCGTCCTGACGCAGCCCGTCGAAGGACACGCCGATGACCATGCGGCACGCTTTCGCGCGGGCGATGAACTCCTCGTCGAGCAGCGTACCGTTGGTCGTCATGCGAAAGCCGGTCTTCATGTTCTTCCCGGCGGCAAGCTCCTCACAGCGGTCGATCGCCTTGTATATCAGCTCCTTTTCGAGCAGAGGCTCTCCGCCGAAGAAGCACAGTCCGCCGATATTCCCGCGGGAGAACGCGAGCTCACACGCCGCGTACATCACCTTCTCGGACATACGCTTCGGGCTTTTCGGGTTGGGACAGTATTTGCAGGCGAGGTTGCAGCTCTCGGTCAGATGCAGCGTGAAATTCACTTTATCACACCCTTTGCCAACAGGTCGGAAACGAGATCTTTGCAGAACTCCTCGGAGAGCGGCTCGTCGTTATAATCGACACCTATCAGCAGCAGTCTTCCTTCGTTCAGCACAATTCCGCCGAAGGGCGTTTCACCGCTGTATGACTTGTCCGAGACATACCCGCCGCTTACCTTCTGAAATTCCGGTGACGCGGATATCCGCTCCCACAGCTCCGAGTCCGTACTTACGAACGAGATGTTGAGATCTTCATATTTCTCATTGCCGGGCTCACTTCCGGGAAGCTCGCGGGTATAGGTGTAATGCTGTCTGAACTGTCCGCTTTCAAGCTCCGGCGTGTCTCTGTCGTAATTTATGGGCATAAGATCGCCTTCAAGCGTTTCTGTTGCATATTCGAGCTCATAGCTGCAATACTTTGCAAAGTAAATGTCAATGGGATACTCGTATTCATCCTCTACCGCAACGTCGCCGGCAAGCTCGATTATCTCGTCCTCGCCGTCGTCGGTCAGCGCGGGGACCATTCCTTCGAGATAGTCTTCTTCATCCTCGTCGTCCGTCATCATCGGGACGTCGCCTTCGAGCCGTACATTCGGTTCCTTGTCGCCGCCGCCCTTGAAGAAGTTGATGATGTCTTTCAGTCCGATAAATCCCGCCGCGGCGACGGAAGTTGTCACCTCGGGCTTGCAGTTGTCGGGGTCTGTCGGAACAGCAACATCGCCCTCAAGCTCGGTGTATTCCGGTGACGGAATGGTACCTTCAAGCTCCGGGCAATCGGTCTCCGCGGGCTTGGTGGTATCGGTATCCGCGCCGCCGTTGAGCTTGACGGTGTTGGTATTCTCGGTAACAGAGGGGGTCGTCTCGTATGATGCCGCAGCACCGCTCGTCTGAGGTCCAAGACAGCCGGAAGCTGCTGCGGTGAGCGCAAGTACGGCGGCTATCTTCGCCGCGTATTTCGGTGCTTTATAGTTCTTAACGGGTGTTATTTTCATAATCGTTACCTCCGCTTTTTTAGTTTACAGTTTACAGTTTACAGTGTATAGTTGTAGTGACGAAATATCTTGAAGAAATATCAAAACTGTTAACTGCACTCTGTAACCTATTAACTGTAACCTGTAAACTGTAAACTGTTAACTATATATAACACGTTTTTGGAAAGTGAAAAGTGACAGGTTTCCGGAAAAATCTGTATTTTTGTACTCCTGCACAAATATGAGAACATTGGTTTGTGCAGCTTTTATATCTCCTGAGCCGTGATACTATGCTCAGTTCAGTCCCACTGTCCTGTTCACCGCCATGGAGAAGGCAATTCCCTGACCGGCGGTATTCATTCCCGCGGACTTGTACACCGCTTCGAGCACCGCGTCCTTGATCTCCTTCGGAACGAGTATCATCAGGACCTCCTTGTCGGGGTGAATGGTTATCTTGAACAGCTCCTCCGCCTCCTTGCCGGCTGTACCGCGAGCACGGATGACTGTGCCTCCGCGTGCTCCGGCTTCCCGCGCCGCGTCCATGACCGTCTCGGAGAAGCCCGCGTTGATGATGCAGAATATCATCTCGTAGCTTTTCTCGCCGTTATCTCCCAAGTCCTTCATCTCCCTTCACCGTACTGACTGCGTTGCCGAGGAACGCGTACACGCTCGTTCCTATCATGCTCGTGAAAGGAACGGACACCGCAACACCCTTGCCGCCGCGAATCGTGCTGAACTTCCTTTCGAGCATATACACAATGTCGTCGAGCCTGTCCTCGCGCACCACGCTGAATATCACCGTCTTGTCCGTGTCAGCGAGCCCGAGATAGTCGAGTATGTCTGCTTTCGCTGTACCGTGCGCGGGCGCGGCGAACTGGAAGTTCACCTCGTATGCCTGTATCAGGTCGGCGTAGAACTCCGCCTTGTTCTTCTCAACTATGGTTATAAGCAGCTCCAGCTTGAAAGGCGCTGAATTGCCGTTCTTCACGGGGAGCTGCACTTCCTCCGCACCTGTCTCGGGAGCGGAGCTTTTTTTCTTTCCGAACAATCCCATTTTCCGCCCCTCCTCAGTCGAAGTATATGATCTGCGCGTCATCCGCGGCCATTATGCGCGTCATGGCAATGCGTTTTCTCATGCGCTCGGAAATGACCGCCTTGAAGCCGAGAGACTGAATGGTGATAAGCGGGGTCATAGCGACCATTGCGACGATGCCGAACGCGTTGTAAAGCACGTCGTCAGCCCCCCGTATCGAAACGCAGGCTCCGATAGCAAGCGGAAGAATGAAGCTCGACGTGAGAGGTCCGCTCGCAACG
>JAFZOA010000164.1 GCA_017550775.1 Ruminiclostridium sp.
GGACCGCCGCCCCCGGACCCCTTGCGCCAGCGGATTTGCGAAGCAATATCATAGACGCATGGACCCATGCCGTAACACGGAACTTGAACAGTCTTGTTACAGAACAAACGTTTTTTGACAAGCTGAATGCTCCAAGCAGCATAATAATGCTGCTTGGAGCATTGTCTTTTTTAATTCCCTGAGCTTTTATAGAACCGGATACTGAACCTCCAGAAGCAGTATGCCGCAAGATACATCAGAATACCGATGACCGGCGTAAGGTACATATAGATCTCGGGGTACTGCGCCATGTCGCTCTTTCTGAGCAGGAACTGTGCCGGGAAATAATTCACGAACGCGAAGGGCATAACGTAGATCATGAGCACCTGAATGAACCTGTTGAAAATGCTTATCGGATAACCGGCGAATTTTCGCATATTCCAGTAAAGCATCTCTTTCAGGCTTTCGGTCTGGAGCAGATAGATGTTCAGAGCGGCAAGGAGCAGAAATACCGCGCCTTGTATCAGAACTCCGCCCGCTACTGTCAGGATATAGTACAGCGCGTTGAAGAAGTTCCACTGTATTCCCACCTTCCCCGCGGACAACAGAAACAGTGCTATTCCGAGACCGCCGTGACCGATAGCCGCGAACCAGTCCGAATTTACGAATATGATCTGAAACAGAAGTCCCCGCGGACGGAGTATGAACCTGTCAAAGCTTCCGTCACGCACCGTTTTTCCGAAATCCCTCAGCCCCGTGAAGAAGATTATCATTATCCCGTAGGTGAGGAAAAGCAGGCTGAACAGAAACAGCATTTCGTAGATGTCCCAGCCGTTCAGCGTGTCGAATTTCAGCAGTGTGAACCATATCACGATGATCCCCGTCGCCTCACGCAGGAAAACCGCAAGGGATCGGAGCACGGCATCGACGCGGTACTGGAACCACGCCTTTGCCGTTGTCTTCGTATATATCGCCATTAAATGCAATGTATCTTTCATTTCAGCCTCCCTGAACGATAAGCTTGCGCTGTCCCTTCCGCCACAGCAGACCGCCGAGCAGGTATATCAGCACGATCCATACGATCTGTATCGCACATTTCACCGCGATCTCCCCGTAAGTGAGCTGACCGAGATATATCTGCACCGGCGTGAAGCAGATCGACGCAAAGGGAGTGAAATTCAGCACGCCCTGCATCCAGTCCGGCATGAACCAGAGTGGTATCATCGAGCCGGAAAGTACATTCACAAACACATTCTTGATAGTGACAAGGCTCCAGATGTTTATGAGCCAGAATGATGTCATCTGTATCGCAAAGCTTATGGACCAGAGAACGCCGCAGCCGAGTATCGCGCTCAGTATGAACAGCAGCAGACACGGGATATCCGCGGGCGCTTCCACCCCGGTCGTAAGCAGGGCGACGATAAGCACGGGGATAAACTTGAATATCAGATTGAACGCTGAATTGCCGATATTCTCGGCTATCATTCTCCCCTTGAAGCTTATGGGGCGCAGCAGCTCCGTGGATATGCTCCCGTCCCAGATCTTGTTCGGAAGAAAATAATCGTCCGGCGTGAATATCGCTTCAAGCCCGAGTGACAGCACAAAATTCGTCGTGACCATAGACATCGTTATGCCGTCCACCTGCTCCGCACCGCCGTACAGCGCGCGGTAGATCTCGTAGAAGATCAGAAGCTGGAGAACAGTGGAGATTATGCTCATAAGGTGGTCGAAGCGGTACGCGCTCCTCCCGAGAAAAACCTTTCTGGCGTAAGCAATATATGCCCTCACGCAGCTCCCTCCCCGCTGTATATTTTCCGGATTATGCTCTCGATATCCGGCTCGGAGATGTTGATATCGCGCACGCTGTATTTTTGCAGCAGCAGCGACATCAGATCGTTGATGTGAATGTCTTTTCCGAAAATGAAGCGCTTGTGCCGCGAGTCTATATTCTCGGTCTCAACGCCGTTTATGGGCTGTGTCTCTGTGTCCGTAATAAACTCCACTTCAAGCGTTCTCGTTGAATCGTAATGCTCCCGGATATCGGACAGCGCGCCGTCATAGACCTTGCTCCCCTTGTCTATGATTATGACGCGTTTGCAGGTCTTTTCGATATCCTGCATATCATGAGTGGTGAATATCATCGTCACATTGTCCTGTGCGTTCAGCTCGCGGATAAAGCTTCGTATTACCTCTTTACCGACGACATCGACGCCGATAGTCGGCTCGTCGAAGAACACGATCTCCGGGGAATGCAGCAGAGCCGCCGCGATATCGGAGCGCATACGCTGACCCAGCGAGAGCTGACGCACAGGCTGGTTTATGAAGCCGCCCATATCCAGCATTTCCGTAAATCTGTCTATATTCTTCCTGTAAACATCGTCCGGTATGCGGTATATGGCTTTCAGAAGCTCAAAGCTGTCGATCACGGGCAAGTCCCACTGGAGCTGTGATTTCTGCCCGAATACCACACCTATCCTGCCGACATAGCTTTTGCGCTGCTTGTAGGGGATAACGCCCGAGCAGGTGATCTCGCCGCTGTCGGGATAGAGGATACCGGACAGCATTTTGATAGTGGTGGATTTTCCCGCGCCGTTGGGACCGATAAATCCCACCATTTCCCCCTGACCGATAGAAAAGCTTATGTCCTTCACGGCCTCGCGCTTTTCGTATTTCGGCGCGACGAGGTTTGCGAGCATACCGGGAATGCCGCTCCTGCGCTTGCTTACTTTGAATGTTTTGCTGATGTTTTTTACTTCGATAAAGCTCATTTTAATCCCCTTATCTGTATTACAAGTTCTTCGAGATCCGGCTTGTGTACGCCGATCCCGGTTATTTCCGTCTGTTTCAGCAGCAGCGCCGTGATCTGTGCCGCCGTTATGTGGTTTGAGTTATACTCAAGCTTCAGTGTATTCCCTTCGAGCGAGTACTTCTGTAATGGAAGGTCGTCAAGATCGGGAACTCTTCCGCTGAAATGCACGGTCACCCGGTTTATCGGCAAATACCTGCTCCGGAGGTTATCAAGGCTCCCGTAAAAAACAAGCTTCCCGCCGTCAAGTATCGCAAGCCTTGTGCAGAGCTTCGATATCCCCGACATATCGTGAGACGTGAGAAACACCGTCATACCGCTGCTTTGTTTCAGAACTTCGCTAAGTTCGGATTTCCCGTTTTCGTCGAGCCCGACATTCGGCTCGTCAAGCAGCAGCAGCTTCGGCTCGTACAGCAGCGCCGCGCCAAGCTCCGCCCTCATTTTCTGACCGAGCGAAAGATCCTTTACCCTGTATCCGGGCAGCTCCGCGAACCCGAGCTTTTCCGAAAGCACGGAATACCTCCGCCCGAAATATTCCGAGGACAAGCCGTAGATCTCCGCTATCATCTCAAAGCCCTGCATCACCGTATCTTCCGGGTTCAGCAGCGGCGTTCCGGCAATGAACGCGCTTATGTCGGAAGCATATTTTCTCCGGTATTTCACGGGGTCTTTTCCAAGCGTCCAGATATTGCCGCTGTCCGGCGCGAGAAGTCCGCAGGCAAGCTTTATAAGGGTGGTTTTCCCCGTACCCGAAGCTCCGATGATACCGACGATCTCACCCTTCGGAATGTTGAGCGTTATATCCGAAAGACAATACTTGCTGACGTTTTCAAAATTTATCATAATGCCTCCGATAATACAATTATATCCCCTGCAACACTGAATTGCAAGGGACAGGGACAAACGACAGTCACACGGGGATAAACGACGAGACGCAGAAAAAACCGTCCTCCTCGTAAAAATCACACATTCCGCCGTGCTTTTCGCATATTGACCGTATCTGCGGGACTCCCATACCGTGGGCGGTTTTCTCGGGTTTTGAGCTTTCGAGCCGGGGGTTATCAGACAGAACGGACCCTTCGATCCTGTTCTTTATCAGGATAGTTTCATACTCGCGACGGCGCGCGATACGGACAACGATTTCCGGGGAAGTCTCTTTTTCGCTCGCTTCGATCGCATTATCGAGCATATTTGACAGCAGCGCCGAGAAGTCTATGCTCTCCATTCTCGCGAAGGACAGGTTTTCTATCTCCGCCTTTACCGCTATCCCCTTCCCCCGCGCAAGGTTCAGCTTCTCGTTCAGAATGTGGTTCATAAGCGAATTGCCCGTCTCGATATAGCTGTGGACGGAGTTCAGCTTATCGAGTATCTCCGATGTGTACGCTTTCGCCGCCGCAGTCTCGTTGCCGTTCAGATATGACGCGATCACCATGAGATGATTGCGCATATCGTGCTTGATGCTCCGTATGCTTTCGTGCAGTCTGCGGACTTCCTCGTCCTGACGCGAAATGCTTTCCGCCGCAGCTTTCAGCTCGGACAGCTCATATTCGGCTTCCGTTTTTTCGCTCAGCACGCGGTTATACTTTTCCAGGAGAGCGTCATATTCCGCTTGCAGTTTCTTTCCGTTCATCCGAGCATATACCTCATAAGTTGTTTTCGTGCCGCTTCCGAATAGCTTCGTCCGATCGGGAGACGGGTGTTGTCGTCGAGCACACATTCATCGGGGTTTATGATCTTCACCGCCGACTGATTGACGAGAAAACCCTTGTGTATTCGCACGAATCCGTTTTCCGAAAGCGTGTTTTCGAGTGAAGCCATAGTATCACGAAACCGGTATTCCTCCGACGAGAAAAGCTTTATGTAATTACCGTCGGACTCAAAATACCGTATATCATCAAGTCTCATCTTCACATCGCCCTCCGCCGAATGAAAGCAGAAGTGTTTATCCTTGCCGCTTATTTCTCCGGCGGCATCGGCAAGCATTTTCGGAAGCTCCTGTGTCAGATGTGATTTGCGGACAAAGCCGAATGGGTGAAACTGTAAGCTGTCATATACAAGCTCATCGTGGCTCGTGACGAATATCAGAAGGGGTCTTGCCGACATACCCGACAAAGCGCGGGCGATGTCGAGACCGCTCAGCTCCGGCATATCTATATCGAGCAGCAAAATGTCACAGTTCCCGTCTTTCAGTGACGAGAGAAGATCGCGACCGTTACGGAACGCGGATATACTGCTGTCGCTTATAACCCCGGACGTAAGTCCGGCTATATCAGTAAGCATCTTCTGTTCATCGTCACAAATCATTATCCGTGTCATATTATCACCTTAACCGTAATTATATCACATCTTGCTGCTAATTTCAACATTAATAATTGACAATTGTGGTGCGCGTTTTTTTATTATTACTTTGGCAACTGAATATTGTTAAAACCGGTATTTCAAAGAACAAAACTACCAATATTTAATTGCCGGAGTAATAATAATTAATAATTGTGGTGCGCGCCAGGCACGCGTTTTAAATCGTGCCGAAGCGCGAAAGTATGTGCTCCTGAAGATAAATTGATGATCGACAATTAAAGAGCGGACTTCGCCCACGATCTCAAATCGCGGCGAAGCCGCCACCACAACTGTAAACTGTAACCTGTAAACTGTCAACGTTCGCTGTTTCGTTTCTTGAATTCCATAAGGTCTTCGGTAAGGCGCTTTGCGGTCCTGTCGTCAAGTATCCACTGAATGACATGAACGGCGGCGAATACAAGAACTATACTTACCGCGACGCCCGCCGCTGCGAGTATGATCTGCGCGTCAGGCTCATTCCCGCCGAAAATGAACATGATTATGACCGCAACGGTGAGCAGCAGATGTACGCATTTCCGAATTATCATCTGCTTTACTGTAAGCTCTTTTTTCGTGTGCATTATAAGAGACGGGATAAGCGCCACCGTTCCGTATATCCACGGATATATAAACACTTCATAACCGAATTTGTCGTCGGGTCTGAATATCATTCCCGTCGCGAACATGGCAAGGTTTATAAGCGCGACGGAAATGAAATAACCCGTCATGATCTCCTTTATCTGCTCCTTCATCGTATCACCCTTTCAGCTTTTCCTTGATCTCCGGCACATACTTCCGGGATATGATAACTTCCTCTCCGTTGGTCAGCTTACAGAGAAATCTTCCGTTCAGAGCGGGTCTTATCGAGACTATCTTCATAAGGTTCACTATGACCGCCTTCGATATCCTCACGAAATCCCTCGATGTGAGAAGCTCCTCGAACTCGTAGAGCTTCTTCCGCGAGCCGTAGCAGTCGTTTTCCATGTAGATGAACGTCCTGTCATCGACGGATTCGATGTAGAAAATGTCTATCACCGGGAGCCGGAACTGTTTCTCGTCCTTGCTCCCGATCACCGCTCCCTGGCGCGACTTCACGAAACGAACTATCTCGTCAACGCTCCGGTCGCTTTTGTAGCAGCCTATCTCGATATATTCCTTTTCGTTTTCTCCGATGTTGACTATCCGTATGTCCATAATTCCCTCAATAGCTTTCGTTTACCGAAAATGTTCCCTCGCCTTTCAGATAGCAGTCAAAGAAATCCACCATTATCCCGTTCATGGTCTTCGAGCAGTACTCAACATCAACGTCCCCCGAGCCGAGCATCGACGCGATAAACGGCGAGATCAGCGGAAGATCTGTGAGATCCATGTGCTTTGCGCCCTTGAAGTATGTGCGGTATGCGTTCTCCGCATTGTCAAGTACGACATTGTTTGCGTAAGCATAACCGGTCTCTCTGAGCTCCGCGCTCATGTCATGGTGCTCGTCATTGTCGATGCACAGGAGAGGTGTAGTGTACGGCTCCTCGTTGATGATGTATTTCCCGTCCTCAAAGCCGATCTGCTCACCGAGCATTGTTCCGTCAATGTCTATGACTGCGGAGATATCGTCGCGCCTTCCGACTGTTACTGCTGTTGCGCCGCCGAGCGAATGACCCATAAGACCTATCCTGTCCGTATCTATGAGTGCCAGTGCGGAGGAGACTTTTTCGCTCCCGCCGTCCGGTATCGTCCAGCCGTCATAATTGCCGCTGCACGCTGCCTTGAAAGCGTCGATAGCATAGTTCATGTCCGCTGTGCGAAGCTTTATCCACTCCTGCTCTGTACTGTATATATCCACGGTCTCGGTAGCGTCGATATCCTCGTTGCCGATATAAAGCGCGTTCTGCATAAATTCCGGATCCACCGTTATGAGCTTGCCCGTCGTGTCCTTCGTGAAGAACGCGTGATAGGGGTGATCGAGGCTTACCACAACGTAGCCGTTGCTCGCGAGCTCCCTGTACGCAGACATATTGCTCTGATACCAGCCAAATGCCCCGTGGCTGAAGAAGACCAACGGAAGCGAACCGTTCTGTATGCTCCCGGTCTCTTCGGGGTAGAAGATGTGTACCGGTATCTCTCTGAACGAGCCGTCGTTCTCGAAGGCTTCGAGCCTTGATGTATCGGTAAGTATCGCGCTCGTTTCCACGGGTGTGAATCCGCCGCTCACGGGTCTGTCGCCGTAGTCAATGAAGATGAACGCGGGAGCCATTGCAACGGAGATAAGAACGATGTGAGCGAGCGCGCCGACGATCATCGCGGGTCTCTTTTTCGGCTTGTCGTTCTTTCTTCCCGCAAGGTAAAATATACCCGCGATCACAAGCCTTATCAGAAGCATTGCCACAAGTCCGGTGAAACGGAAGGACAGATCAATGCCGGGTAAGATCAGCATTATCAGAAACAGCACAAGCTCTATCGCGTTTACACTCAGACGTTTGAGCTTCCATTTTCCTTTTCTGTCCGCAGCGGTAAATTCAAACACCGCAAAAGCCGCCTCCGCGATAACGAAAATTGCAAGTAACAGTAATGTCATAATGAACACTCACCTTTCAGTTGTTTTTTCCTGTGACACCATAATACGACATTCCGGAAAGAAAATCAACAGTTAAGGCGGTAAGATGCTTTTTTCGCAGGTAAGATGCATTTTTGTCCCGTTCTGCGCTGTTCCCATCAGTATTATACCACAAGACCGCCGATAAATCAAGTCGCTGCCGAGTCTATGCCGGGTCACCGGGCTCTCTTTCCATTTCCTCACAGGGCGCCGAAAACAGTATTATCGTAAAGCGACAATTTCGGGATTATCTGTCAGCTAAGCAACACTTCGATCATAATATGTTGCTTTTGCGACACTTCCGACCGTATCTGAATATTGAAATCCGTACTTATCTGTGGTATATCTCCGCCAGCTATCGGAGCTTCATACATCGTATTATGTGTATCTGCAAGCTTCGGTCTGCGGGCATAAAAATGTCTCCGCCGCAGTTCTGCGGCGGAGAAAAAAGCGGTGAAGAAAAATCATGATTTTTTCATATTACGGTATAACTCATCTGTATGGAAGCTCACAACATCGCTCCATTCGCCTTCAATACCATTTGCAATATACCTTTCTCATATATACATATTTTTTGCCTAAGCAAAAGTCTATCTCTTCTGGTTCAACAAAAACCGCAGACGGTCGGTATTGTTTCCAATTACCCCAGAACCAGCTTTGCGAAGTCCACCGTGTCCTTCGCATCCTTTGCATAGCAGTCCGCGCCTATCGCGTCCGCGTACTCCTTCGTGAGCACCGCGCCCCCCACAACTACCTTACAGTCATGTCCGCTCTCACGGAGCAGCTTTATCGTCCGCTCCATAGCGCCGAGAGTCGTGGTCATAAGCGCGCTGAGCCCGACGAGCTTCACGTCATGCTCTATCGCCGCGTCCACCACCTTCTGCTCCGGCACGTCCTTTCCGAGGTCGATCACCGTGTAGCCGTAGTTTTCCAGCAGCGTCTTCACTATGTTCTTGCCGATGTCGTGAATATCGCCCTTGACCGTGGCAAGCACGATCTTCCCTTTGCTTATGCGGCTCTCACCGCTCATCGCGGCCTTGATCGCGCCGAAGCACGCCTGCGCCGCGTTTGCGGAAAGTATGAGCTGCGGGAGGAATATCCGGTTCTTGCCGAAGTCGTCGCCCGCACGGTCAAGCGCGGGGATAAGCTCACCGTTGATTATGTCCATGGCGTTCTCGCCGGCTGCGAGACGCTGCTTTGTGAGCGCTTCCGCGTCCTTGTCGAGACCCTTTTCTATCGCGTAGGCAAGCGTTACCTCCGCTTTCGGAGCGGCGGGCTTGTTGTTGGCAGTCTGTCCGTAGCGCTCTATGAACCCGACGGCGTTATCGTCATGCCCCGCAAGAACGCGGTACGCGAACACCGCCCCCGCCATTGCGGTAATGTTCGGGTTGATGATCGGAAGGTCAAGTCCACACTCCATAGCCATTGACAGGAACGTGCTGTTGATAAGCTCGCGGGTCGGTAAGCCGAAGGAGATGTTCGACACGCCGAGTACCGTGTGCATACCGAGCTTTTCCTTCACCGTCCGCACGGCGTTGAGCGTCTCATACACCGCCGTTTGCTCGGTGCTTACCGTGAGGGTGAGACAGTCGATGAACACGTCCGAGCGCGGTATGCCGTAGCTTTCTGCTTTTGCCGCGATTCTCTCCGCAA
>JAFZOA010000165.1 GCA_017550775.1 Ruminiclostridium sp.
AGATCAAATCCGTCAGCAGTCTTTTTTTCGGGCTGGCGGAATACTCCGGCGTTGTTCACAAAAGCATCAATGTCCACTTTATTGCTTATAATCTCCTCTGAGAAGGCTTCAATGGACGAAAGACTTGCAAGGTCAAGGTGCTTTACAGATACAGCGGCATCCGGATAATCACAGAGAAGTTCCAGCTTGGCTTGCTCCACTCTGTCTTTGTTTCGGCACGCGAGGATCACATCTGCGCCGAGATATACTGCGATCTCCGCCGTTTTGAAACCGACGCCGCTGTTGGCTCCGGTAACAAGAAAGGTCTTGCCTTTCAGCGATATATTGCAGTTTTTGTTCAGCCAGTTCTTTGTTTTTTCGGTCAGGCTCATCAGTTTTCCCGTCCTTCGGTCACAGTTCTCATATTAGTAGTATCTTCTTCATTCCGGTATTCCTCTATTTACACAATATAATACCACAAATCCTTAAAAATTTCAAGTTTGTAGTAATGACAACACAAATCTTTTTTTGTTTTCTTTAAAACGAACAGATTTATCTTTGCCTTCTTGCTAAGTCTACTCTACGATACGTAGATTGACAATGCTTAAAAATACGGATATAATAATACCAGAAGGAAAACAGCAAGGAGTGATATTATGGATCAGACAAAAACCGGTCAGATTATTAAGGATTTCAGAACTAAGCTCGGACTGACGCAGAAAGGACTTGCCGAGCGAATAAACGTAAGCGATAAGGCTGTATCGAAATGGGAACGCGGAAATGGTTGTCCCGATGTTTCTCTGCTTCCCGTATTGTCGAAAGTCTTCGGTACTGATATTCAGATTTTGCTTACAGGTGAGATAGACAGAAAAGAAAGCGAGAAAGGAAATATGAAAAAGCTGAAATATTATGTTTTCGGCGAGTGCGGCAACATCATTACCGCAACTTCCGATGCATCGGTAACGTGCTGCGGAAACAAGCTGACGGCGCTTGAATCGCGTAAGGCAAAAGAAAATGAGAAATTGAAAATAGAAGAGACAGACGGCGAACTCTTTGTTTCCGCTGAGCATCCTATGACAAAGGAACACTACATTTCTTTCGCCGCGTATCAGAACGAACGAAGTGTAATGTTGTTCAAGCAGTATCCCGAATGGGGTGTACAGTTTACGCTGCCGATCCTGCGTTCAGGCAGACTTGTATGGTACTGTGCGCGATGTGGTCTCTTGTATCAGGATATTCAATAATATACAGAGAAGGACAAGGTTAACTCCTTGTCCTTCTGTTTATCTCTTATTCTTTAGTCAATCGGTAAGATCTTCAGGTTTTAACAGCGAATTGCTGAAAGTAAGTCTTGAAGAGATACCGTGTTCATTCATAAGTTCGAGTACCTTTTCAGCTTCACATTCGCCAGATCCCACACGTCCTCCGCCCCAGATACAGTCAGCCGGAGCGCCATAGACAGATGCTATTTCACACCAGTCATAGAAATATTCCCGGTGCTTACTGTACAGCGGCAGGAACACACTGTAAAGATCATAGAATTCAAACAGCCCCGGAAGATGAAAGAAAGCTTTGTTGTGAGTAGTGTTTAACATATGTGATCATACCATTTTCATTAATTATGTCAGGATGTTCATAAGCAACATGCATAGCGGCTTTTTATCATTTTCCGGCATTTATCACGCCATTCGTCTGCATCTTTCAGCAGAAAATCCGAGGTAAAGCAAGAGAACATATTTGTCAAACGTTATGGAAACTGCTTTCATGCATGATGTGACCAGCTCAATTCGGGACACAGTGTGTCCCGATTCTGATAGCACAGGTAAAACTTCCGCCTCAGTGAGTGAAAATTTACCTGAAAAGATTAGCACTTCAAATTTGTGACACCGGTGGTGACACAAATGTATAAATCAATCTCTATTACTTCTCATTCCCACTTGCGTTTAAGCACATCGCTTTTCAGAAACAGCGTGTTCTTATCCGAGGATTTTATGGGGGTGAGCTTTTTCTTTTTTACAAGTTCGTTTATATACTGTCGTGAGCAGTTCAGCAGCTCAGCAGCTTCCGCAGCGTTTATCACACGGAACTGCACAAAACGGGTAAAGTCGCCTGATGACAGCGGTACGATCTTTCCGTTATCGTAAAGATCGGAATAGGAGATCGTAACATCATCGTTCCATGCGATACCGTAACCGCCGGTCATAAGGTAAGCGCTATCCAATCGGTCGGGTGCGGAACTGAGAAGTGCGGCAAGCCGTTCGTCCTTCTTAATGAATTTACTGATGTTGCAGCGCTTTATCTGACCATTGCAGAAAAATACAAGGTATTCGCTGCCTCCGAGGGGTATCATATCCTCAATCTTATTTCTGAAACGTTCAGTCAATTCGGCTGGAAGGTCGTGTTCTTCGAGCGGCTCGATATAATAATCGTCTTGCGCACATCTTCCGTTTGCAAGCAACAATAGTTCGTATTCGTCATATCCGGTCAGACCGTTATCGCGCAGTATCTGCCCTAAGTTCTGTCTGTCAGTGGGGATAATTCGTTGCTGCACCCATATCTTGCTCCAGTAGGAATTGATAGTCTTTTCCTTTCTGTCTGCAAACGAAGAAAGCAGGATAGGCGTTTCCCACGGGTCGGCATTGTCCGGCAGCTCAATAAAGAAACGCTTGTCCTTTTCATAATATATCAGATATGCAAGCACATCTGTTCTGTCATCGCTTTTTATTGCAAAGATCTTCATAATAACACCAGCGTTTCCATATCATATCCCAGATCTTTTCCGTAAGAGCGGTTGGTATAATATCGTCGAGCCCGTCCAGCAACTTATCTTTGTCTGATTCATGTAGCGGTGATAATGAGGGGAACTCTCCAAACGGTATCAGACCGAGGTTGTCCTTGGCGGAATGTGAGCCTACAAAGCACTGCACCGGCTTATCTTCCATAACATCGTATGCGGCTATATCATTCTCGCTTCTGCACAATGATAAAAGTGAAAGTCCGTGGTCGAACAACGGAGCAAGTCTTACTGTCCTGCGCTTTTTATCACGAAGCACCTCGATGTTCGCACCATGTCGGTCTCTGTTCAGTATAAGGAAGTCCACAACGAGCATCTGTCGGATATATTCCGCCCAACCTTTGCGTATGCAGAAATCGAGTGGGCTTTCACCTCTCTGACGTTCCATTTCGTAGAAAGTGTCGAGCGCGGTTTTGTCTTCACCCGGTTTTCTGAAATTCTCGGACATACACAAGTATGTGCTGATCTGTTGCCCGTCAACAATAATATCCGCATTTATCAAGGTATATGACAGATGTTCTATTCCGAGCATTGTCAACAGTCGGTCAACAATAATCTCGTTAACGCACTCATGACCTACTATGCCGTTCATCACGTCATAGTTCGACAGCTTATAATACAGCTTTTTCCCTTCGTTTTCGGAATACGCTTTCAGGAATGAACCTGCGGTACCGGACGAATTACGCACTCTCGTCCAGTTAAGATATGTCAGATCCTGCTTTTCATGAATAATATCTGCCATAGGATCACCTTCTTCACAACAATTATATCATACTGCTTGACGTATGTCAAGTTGTAATCTTTGCTGTCAGGCTACGAGGCATCTTTTTTTTGCAAATGACAGTTTTATCGTCGATGTTGATCCGTCCGCAGGTATCATAAATAACAATCAGTTTCACGCTGCATCCTCAGAAGGTCGTACAGTCGATACGCGTATAAAGCAGCTTGAGCATGAGCTCGCATACACCCGTCAGGAAGTTGAGTTTTTAAAAAAGCTGCAAATGGCAGATATGGAGGCTCGGAGACAATGGGAATCCAAGCACCGGCCAAAGTAAAGTACGCGATCATATACGAGA
>JAFZOA010000166.1 GCA_017550775.1 Ruminiclostridium sp.
GGAACGCCTCGCCTATCGCCGCTGGATTGCCGATAAGCCCGGCATACGCTTTTGCGAAGTCGCTGTTGTGGGTTATCGTCCAGAGAGAGGTGCCGTCGCCGTGGATTATCACGGGTCTGCCATCTCTGATACGCTTTACGACCTGCCAGCTCCCGTTTCTGCCGTGGACACCGAGCGGTACGCTTCGCTCGTCGTAGGTATGGCTCGGGCGGACTATCGTTACCGGGAAGCCGTCCTCGCGATACCGCGTGAACAGGTATTCCTCGCAGGCTTTCTTGTTGCGGGAATACTCCCAGTACGGGTTTTCGAGCGGAGTTTCCTCGGTTATCACATAGCCCTGCATCGGCTTTCTGTACGCCGACGCGGAGCTTATGTAAATGAACTGCTTTGTCCTGCCCGCGAACAGCCGGAAGTCACGTTCGAGCTGGGAAGGAACGAAGCCGATGAACTCGCCGACGCAGTCGAACTCCATTCCCGCGAGCTTTTGTTCAGCGTCCTTCTCGTCGTTTATGTCGCAGTTAATGATCTTAACGTTTTCGGGGAGCCCGGAGTTGCGGTTTCCGCGGTTTAGCAGGTAAAGCTCGTCGCCGCGCTGTGCCAAAAGCCGCGTTATCGCCATACTTATAGTCCCCGTCCCGCCGATGAAAAGTATCTTCATAATCCCTCCTTAAAGCGAAGCGTGCGCTGCTATTTTATAGATCCCGGTCACGTCTTTGGCATCGAGCTGCATAAAGCCGCCTGTCCTTCCGTCGCCTATGCCGAACTTCTCAACAAGGGTGGGTATGTCCTCTTCCTTTGCACCGAGCTCCGCGAAGTTTATCGGCATACCGATGCTTTTCAGGAACGAACGGAAACGGCGGATGCCTTCAAGCGCGGTAGCTTCCGGGTCTTCAAAGTTCATCTGACAGCCGAAAACGCGGGTCGCCATCTGGCAGAAGCGCATAACGTTATGGTCGTGAACATACTCCATCCAGGCGGGCATGATGACCGCGAGACCCGCGCCGTGAGCAACATCATAGAGCCCGGAAAGCTCGTGTTCGAGACCGTGGCTGTTCCAGTCCTGCTGACGTCCGACGCCGCAGATATTTGTGTGCGCGACTGTTCCCGCCCACATGATGTTAGCGCGAGCTTCGTAATTGTCGGGGTCGGCGATGACCCGGGGAGTTTCCTTTATCATCGTGAGCAGTACCGCTTCGCAAAGGCGGTCGGTCATCTCGACCTCGGTTGTGTTTGTGAAGTAGCGCTCGAAAACATGTGCCATGATGTCGGTAGCACCGCAGGCTGTCTGATACGCGGGAAGCGTCTGCGTGAGGGAGGGATCCATTAAGGAAAATCTCGGGCGGAGCAGATCGGAGCCTGTGCCGCGCTTCAACATACCGTCCTCTTTGGTTATGACCGAGTCCCCCGAGCCCTCGCTGCCCGCTGCCGCGATAGTAAGCACGGTCGCTACCGGCAGAGCCTTTTCCACGGGCTTGCCGCAGTACATATCCCAGAAATCGCCTTCATAAGGAACACCGATTGCGATTGCCTTAGACGAGTCTATGACCGAGCCGCCGCCTACCGCTAAAATGAAGTCCACACCTTCTGCTCTGCACAGGTCGATGCCCTTATAAACGAGGGTGTCGCGGGGATTGGGCTTAACGCCGCCGAGCTCGCAGTATTTCACTCCCGCGTCATCGAGCGACTTTTTGACTGTGCCGATAAGCCCGGACTTTAAGGCAGAGCCGCCGCCGTAGTGTATGAGCACCTTGCTGCCGCCGTACTTCTTCACGAAATTACCGGCTTCGGCTGCGCGGCCTTTTCCGAATACAAATTCTGTCGGGCTGTAAAAGTTGAAGTTTTCCATAATGATGTTCCTCCTGTAAAATTCCGGTTTTGAAAGACGGGTGTGTCAAAGCCCGTTAATTATTGCAAAGATACGCGAGCACGAATACCGCGGGCGAGTTCCAGTATATCGTGATCTCGTTGAGAGAATAGCTTGCCGTGTCGTCCGCATAGCACTTCATGGACGGAGTTCCCTCCTGTATGACCTGTCTTGCGAAGGGGTCGGAAAGGTGTCTGTTCGGTCCGCCCGCAACCATTCCCGGGATACACTCTTCTATTCTGTCCGCAAAAGCGGGGCGAAGGTGGGGGTAATTGCAGCGGAATTCTCCCACACCGGTAACATAGCTTATTCCGAGTGCATTTGCTCCGAGAAGGTAGTGCAGATGCCGTTCGGCGTATACTCGGTATGAGCTGTCTTCCGAAATGACGGCGTGTATCGCGAATATCATAGCCTTCGTCATGAGGTTCATATTGCTGCCCCAGCAATAATCATCGTCCTCCATTGCTATACCGTAGCCGCTTTTGTCGGCAATTTTCCTGAGCTCCTCTGCGCGCCTGCGGAACAGACCTTTAAGCTTGTGGAATAGGTTTACGTCCCTTCCCTGCTTTGAAAGCAGATACGCAAGAGATCCGAGCCCGCCGACTTCTGCGTAGCCGAGAGCCGTGAGCGGGAAATCCTCTTTCATTGCGGAGACAAGTCTGTCGTGGTATTTCAGATCGCCGGTAAGCGCATACAGCTCGGTATATGCCCAGAAGCGGTTTGAATGGTCGTCGGATTCGTAGTAGCCGCCTGTGTTGCAGCCTTCGGGATTGGAAAAGCCGATGAACCCGGGGTGCGTATCGAGCCACTTCCCTGCTCTTTCCGCCGCATCGCGGAGCTTTGCCGCGAACGCCTTGTCATACGCCGCATAGATACCCGAAGCAAGCGCGCATACCGCCGCGAGGTCGGCTGTTGCCAGTGACGAGACCGGGAATACGAACATATCCGCCGTGTCTTCCTCCGGCATA
>JAFZOA010000167.1 GCA_017550775.1 Ruminiclostridium sp.
AACAGAGTCATGTAAAAGAACAGAAGCAGCGGCGACAGCTCCTTGTGCATAACGATCTTTATCACTGCCGCAAGCAGGAACAATCCCACACCTACGCCGACAAACACGATAAGCACCGTGCCGTCCATTACCGCGCTGACCTGACCCGCAAGCACAGCGAGATCGGGCTCTGCGACGGTTATCAGCACGCCCATGATGAAGCAGACCGTGAACAGCACCCCGAGCTTTCTGGACTTGGTAAGACCCGCTCCGACGTGCTCGCCCATAGGTGTCATGGCGAGGTCGGCTCCGAGATTGAACAAAGCTATACCGAATATCAGAAACAGCGCCGAACAGCCGAAAACTATCGTTTCCTTCTCGCTCAGGGTCACGAGCGGAGTTAACGCTATCATAGAAACTATTAGTGTAATGGGAAGTACCGAGATCAGTGCTTCCTTCACTTTCGAGAACAGAGCCTTTCCCAACTCTTCCCACCCCATTTTAATTATCAATCATTAATATCCGTTTGTTGCGATACAGCGAATATATAAATAAGTATAGCATACTTTCGCAATAAAAACAATACCTTAACGGCAAATTTCACCTGTAGTTGTCAGCGTTTTTGCACATTCAGGTGCAGATGATTTGAAAACACAATAAAATCTGTAAAAAATATTGCTATTTTCTGAAATATATGCTATAATATATTGTATACTTTATCCGTATCAGATAAGAATAAGCAAATACAGATCAATAAACGCGAGAGAAGAATACTACTATGGATTACAAAGAACTTGAAACCGAAGCTTCGGTAGACAATCTTGATGCCGTCATCGGCTTTATAACCGGAGAACTTGAGGCTGTGGACTGTCCAATGCCTTTGCAGATGCAGACAGAACTCGCCGTCGAGGAGATATTCGTCAACATTGCGAGCTATGCCTATGCACCCGGTACCGGTAACGCAGTCATAAGGATCGGGATATCCGACGAGCCCCGCACAGCCGAGATCACCTTCATCGACAGCGGCGTAAAGTACGACCCGCTCGCAAAGGAAGATCCGGACATTACGCTCTCCGCAAGCGAGAGAGGTATCGGCGGACTCGGTATATTCCTTACCAAAAAGAACATGGACGAGGTATCGTATGAGTACCGCGACGGGAAAAATATTTTCACCATGAAGAAACATCTTTTCGTCACAAAATGAACCGGATAATATGCAACTTACCATACAACAGATCTATCAGGAAAGGATAAGACCTTATGGACATATCAGCCGTACTTGACAAATACCTGAAAACGGAAGACAGTAATATCATTATTACCGACGAGAACGGAGAACTGCTTTATAACAGCAGCAGAATGGATTTCCCGACGGATATCGTTATGAGCAAGCTCGGAAATGTCCACGAAGATTACGATGAACAGGAATTCTTCGACAGAGAACGCAATATAAACTTCATAGCGAGAAGGACCGTGATAGAGGATGACGGAAAGCGCTTCGTGTGCTACCGCATCATCGACCAGAGCGAATACTCTATGCTCGTTAAAGAAGTCGCCACATACTCAAAAAGCATCTCCAATATGTCCAAGTTCCAGATCGGCATCATGAACCGTCTCTCCCACTCCTACAACACCTTCCTGCCGAGCCTTGCGGATTACTGTATCGCCGAGAAGGCTATCATGTTCATAAACAAGGACGGTCGCATGATACAAAGTACCTACTCCAAGGAAAGAAAGGATTATATCCAGGTGCAGTACGGCATTTCCGAGGAGTTGGAGCCATACAGCAGCATGAGGAGAGGAGAAACAAAGGATACTTACACCTGCGTGCTCAATTCCTCGATCTTCGGACAGGATTGTGTGGTACTCGTCAAGAATGCTGTTGTAAACAACATCATCAATCCTATGGACGTTTCAGTACATAACGTGATACGCCTTTTCATAGAGAACAGCATCCTCCGCGACAGGATCGTGTATGAGAGCGAGCATGACCGGCTTACCGGACTCTACAACAAGGGCAAATATATGTCCCTCAAGAACGCAAAGTTCGGAGAGCCCTCTTCCATAGCGATACTGAACTTTGACGTGAACAATCTCAAGCATATCAACGACAACTACGGTCACGAGTGCGGCGACGCGCTCATTATCAAAGCCGCCAAGAGCCTCAACGCCGTACTCTCGGAAAACGTGAACGGCTTCCGTATGGGCGGCGATGAGTTCCTTCTTATAGCGACCAACATTACAGAGAAGCAGGCAGAGGAGCTCAGAGACCGCTGGAAAGCAGAGCTCATCAAACTCAACGAGAATGACAAGAACCTGTTCTGTGCTATGGCGTGCGGGGTTTCCTACGGTTCCGGCGAATACGACTACGACGAGCTTTACGCCGACGCGGACATGAATATGTACATCGACAAGAAGCACCTGAAAGAACGGCATATCTGCTCGGATATAGTTGATCTGACATAATAACGCAAAGCTCCTGCTTTCGCAGGAGTTTTTGTTTTATTGTAACGAAACATATTGCTATTGTTCATAACACAGGGAATTAAGAACGCAGCATCCGGAACAATATAAAAATGCCGCCGTTTGGCGACATTGCTTTCGCAGAGACACGGTAAATATCCTGGTCTGCTACATATTAAAACTTCCCACAATAATACCGATCACCATTACCACAGCCACAATAAGCGCAATAATGCGGTAAATAAGCTTTAATCCTTCTCTGTCCTTGTTTCTCATAGTATCACTCAGTTACTCGGTACGAAATAGTATATCTTCTCGTCGGAATAGGAGTAGTCGAGCTGTTCGCGCGCAATCTCTTCAACATATCCGTTCTTGTACTCATCGCTCGTGTAGCGTTCAAGGCGCTCGTTCTCGGTATGAAGAGCGTAGAGCTTATCGGAAAGCTCGGCGTATTCGGCGGATTTCTGCGATATCTCGACCTGCATGGCGACGAGGTTGACAACAGCGTATGCCAAAGCAACAAAAGCGGCAAATGCAAAGATAAACGGGAGTCTAAATGACTTTCCTGACTTTTGCTTTAATGACATATCTGTTTTCACCGCCTTCCGGATACACTTCACCGATTTTATTATCCTTAATATTATACATCATTTCACGGCGGTTTTTCAAGTGTGTTTTGCGTTTTTCGTCAATTTCAGATAAATATTTTTGCATTTTACCGGCGATATATGTCGATTTATCACAAACAAATCTTACCGGTACAGAGATCAATTTCCGCATCTTCTTCCCTGTCCATGCGAAAAATTTCTCTGCAAGCCTTGCGGACGGGGGGACTATTGTTCCGGCAGTGACCATGTTGAGCGCGAATCCGAACGCCGCCGATATCACATAATACAGCCGGAAGAACCCCGTTCCGTTATCCACGGACATCACGAACAGCACAAATCCCGCTGTCACCGCGAACAGGAAGTCGGATACGACAGCAGCTTTCTTCATTTTCGGGAAAGAGAGCCTGAAAAAGCGCAGAACGTTATATACCACGGCGAGACAAAAGCCTGTCGCGGCATAAATGCAGATCATGTTCAGAACGGTCTCGGATGATTCAAACATTCACTCTCACCGCCTTACCTGAACAGCTTTGCTATCATGTTGTCGGCAAGGTGACGCTTGTCGGTGGTATAGCTCAGTGAGTCTATTCTGCCGAAAATGCGCAGGATACCGCTCTCAGGGTCGAACTCCTCCGCTCCGAGACTGCTCCCGCGGATAACAAGATCTCCGTCGTCGGTAAATACGACCACGGCAGTATCGGTGACGCTCTCAACGGACTTCACGCCGGTAAGAGATACGGCACTGCGGTTGTCTACGGTTATACTGCTGTTCATAGTTTTACTCCTGATGTACAAGTCTTTGTATAACCATAGTATGTCCGAGCGTTAAGATTTAGAACCGCTCTGTATGCTCAGATGACCTGATAAAGATCCCCGGCACCGTCCTTGCCCACGACCTCGGCTACCTTTACTACGCGCACTTTAAGCGGTGTTTTCCCGATGTTTATCTCTATCTCGTCGCCTTCCTTCACCTCATACGAGGCGCGGGCGGTCTTGCCGTTGACGAGGACCTTTTCCGCGTCACACGCTTCATTGGCGACTGTACGGCGCTTTATGAGCCTTGATACTTTGAGGTATTTGTCGAGTCTCATGATACTTACCCCCTAAAAACAAAAGCGGACTCAGCCGAAAGAAGCCCCGTATCCGTTCAGGGATAGGCTTCTGCACGGCTCTGAGCCGTAAACCGAATCCACTTTAAGTTATTATCTGTAAACCGACTATTACTTGGCAACAGCGTCTTTTAAAGCTCTGCCTGCCTTGAATGCGGGAACTTTCGTTGCCTTGATTGTTATCTGTTTCTTTGTCTGCGGGTTGATACCCTTGCGTGCCTTACGTGCGCGTGTCTCGAATGTGCCGAAACCTACGAGCTGGATCTTATCACCCTTTGCGAGTGTGTCGGTGATAACAGCAACCGTAGCATTGAGTGCCTTTTCGGAATCCTTCTTGCTGAGCTCGGTCTTTTCTGCTATAGCCGAAATTAATTCTGCCTTAGTCATTTTAAACCTCCATAAAAAATGATTTGATTATGAATTATTATGCATTACCCGAAGTATGTGCCGTACATCAGGCTTTATGCGAGTCGGTCTTGGCTTTCTCCCAAAGTGTTTCAAGTTCTTCGGATGTGACCTCGGTAAAGGTCTTTCCTTGTTCTTCAAGGAGTGCCTCAACTCCACTAAAACGTATTATAAACTTATTTATCGCAAATGTCAAGGCTTTTTCACAATCTTTTTGTAAAAATCTTGATAAATTGGTGCATGAAAACAAAATATCCCCGAGTTCTTCTTCTGTATTATGGTCATTTCCCTCTTTAAGTGCGGCTTCAAGCTCATCTATCTCACTTCTGAGCCTTGCTATGACCTCCTCTGTGGAGCCGAAGTCCATTCCCACTCTCGAAGCGCGTTTGCCAACCTTTTCGGCTCTCATAAGCGCGGGAAGCAGCTTCGGGACGCTTCTGAGCCTGTCGGAAGCCTTCTCCTCGTGCTTGGACTCGGATTTAAGGTTATCCCAGTTTTTGAGCACCTCCTCGGGCGTGTCAACGCTTATGTTCCCGAAGACGTGGGGGTGACGGTAGATGAGCTTCTTGCAGATGCCGTCGCATACGTCGTCGAAGCCGAACCGCTTCTGTTCATCTTCCAGCTCGGTATGAAATACCACCTGTAAGAGCAGGTCGCCGAGCTCTTCTTTCAGAAGGTCGCTGTCCCCGGAGTCGATAGCCTCCGCGACCTCAT
>JAFZOA010000168.1 GCA_017550775.1 Ruminiclostridium sp.
GACTATGTACAATATCTGAATCCCCGTGTACAGGTGGTGCACTATGCCGTTCGAGTGGGCAAAATGAGCAAATCCGCCCTGGAGATAGAAAACATATTTCGTGTAGTAAAGCTTACAGTCCGGTATTGTGAAGACGCTCACAAAAATGCCTGCGTGTATGGCCACAAGCGCAAGCGCGGCAAGCTTCGGGATCTTCTTTCCGCAGAGCTTTAAAACAAAGAAGAACATGAAAAGCGCGACCCAGACTCTTCCGAGATATGAGATGCGCAGAGCGCTGACATACGCGCCGACGGTGTGAGATGTGTACTCGCCAAGGATACCGACCGCGTTCACGAGCTGGACGACATTGCACAGGAAAAGCCACCCGTGCAGATAATTCTTCCAGTTTCTGAAAACAATGACACACTCGGTGAAAAGCGCTATGATATTCACGTATTGTATTATCAGAAGTATATTGTACATTTTTCCTCTCCGCCTGTTTTTTTAACGCAGAATAGTTTTATTCATACAGAGTTCACAGCTTAAACCAATATTGAAAATTATCCTTTCTGTCTTCACCGCCTCCGGCGGTGGAGACAGAAACAGAATATTCCTTAAGTCGTAAATAGTGTTTATTTAAATGCAGAATGCCTTGATTTCCTGTTCAAGCAGCCTGTAAACATTCGCGATAAGGTACCCGTCCGCTACGGCGTGGTTCATACGGACGGTAACGGGCATCATGAGCTTTCCGTTTTCCTCGCGGTATTTGCCCCAGTTCACGATCGGAAGATAGTAGGGATAACCGTCGGGAAGCTCGATATTGAGCGAATCGTAAGACAGCCACGAAATAAAAGACGCGTCGAACCAGTTCGGGTGATTCGCAGAGTCAAAAACGCTCTCTTTCATAAGCTTCGCGCGCTCGATGTCCGCCGCCGCGGAATCGTAGAATGTACTGTAGTCTTCATAATATGTCGTATAGACCGGCGTACAGGTCTCGGTATCCTCGTGGAAGATGTACTGGGTCGGGTTTATCGTGTCGTAGCAGATAAGCTCGTCGGACTGCCACAGATAAGCCATTCTGTAATCATCGCGCGAATTCAGCACTTTTGAAAGCAGGTACAGAAAGTTGATATAGAACTTTGTCCCTGTCTTTTTTGAGTATTCATAAAGCCCGGTAACATCTATCCGCGCAGTCATTGATACCGAGCACTTGCATTCCTCGGTAAAGCGGCGATATACGCCTTTTCTGTAATATGTTTCTTTATCGATTGTCTTGTAGTTCATTTTTTCTCCCCCCGCCTCCGGCGGCATATCATTATCGTCCGCGAAACAGACACCACAACTCTTCACTATAAACTATTCACTATTCATTATTCACTTTTTCCGTCAGGTTTCTGAGCCAGCGTTCCTTTCTGAGCCAGATGTGGAATACGACGATCTTGACAAGGTCAAGAAGCTTCACGAAAAGATACATCGTCACCGGCCCTATGTCAGTGAACGCGCCGAGCAGGAACACCATAGGTATCATAATGACGATCGTGATGACGGAATCGGTGTATGCTCCCATGGCGGTATCGCCGCCCGCTCTCGAAACTGCCTGCTGGGCGTTGAGATATACCCACACCGGCATAAAGAAGGACATAAGTATGACCATATCGCGGCAGATAGTTAC
>JAFZOA010000169.1 GCA_017550775.1 Ruminiclostridium sp.
AATAGCGCTTGATTTTGGTGCCTATGATGACAACATGCTTATTGAACACAAAGAGCAGATCTGCAGTCTTTACGAGAGAATGAGCGATTTTGAATCCAGAGAAGCGTTGCTTTTGTTCATAGCGCAAAAGCTGTCCGGAATGTATGTGAAGCCTTATTCCAATTCTCCGCAGTATTTTGATGAAAGAATATTTGTTCCCGGAGACAACGAAACATTTATCGACTGCGGCGCATACACCGGAGACAGCTGTATAGGCTTTTTAGAGTTTCTGAAAAGAAATAACATCGGTACATATAAAAAATACATTGCCTTTGAGCCGGATCCGGATAATTTCCGAATAATGACAAAAAACCTTACCTTCTACAAAAATATTGAGATGCTGAATATCGGCACTTATGAGAAAAAGGATGTTTTGCATTTTACATCGGGTAAAGCTATGGGTTCTCGGCTTGATAGTTCAGGCGGTATATCCGTAAATGTCGATTCTATTGACAATGTTCTGAACGGAGAAGAAGCCACGATAATAAAAATGGACATTGAAGGCGCCGAGCTGAGTACGCTGAAGGGTGCCGAAAAAACTATCAGAAAGTATAAGCCGAGGTTGGCGGTTTGCGTTTACCATAGGACGGACGACCTGTTGACCATTCCGGACTACATATTAAGCCTGAATCCCGATTATAAGCTTTATTTCAGGAATCATTGTGACCAGGCTTATGAGGCTGTCCTTTACGCGGTTTAAGACAGTTTTCGCCACAATTTAACAGAGAGCATACGGCACGCCCGGATTTTGTAAATTTTACAAAAATCCGGGTGATATTATATTCCCGCGAAATTGAAAAATGTCTATCAATATGATTTGAAAACGGTTTAAAATATACATTTGTTACAATTATTTTATATCTTTTTTGTGCAGTATAGCTGATAGAAATACAAGCCGGATTATGTTATACTTAAATCGTAATTTATTCGGGTAGGGAAAGGATGACTTTTTATGGGAAAACTCAGAAGAACTCTCTCGGTATTTCTTGCCGCGGCCGCCGCGGTGACAACTCTGTGCTGCGGAACGGTGACCGCAAGTGCCGACAGCACGTCGTTAAAGCAGGAATACGATCAGTATGTAAGGTATTGGTACGACAACAACCCCTCCTTCAAAGAATGGTATGAAGGCTCGGTAAGGACAGGAGGATATTCCGGTAACTGGGACAATGATATGGCGTTCATCGCGACATGGCGGGACGACCTTATGACCGACAGCGAGTATTCCGCGTTAAAGAAGAAGTACCCGATACTCGATAAGGACTTCCTCAAGACATACAACGAGTATTGTCAGGAATGGTGGAAGCGGATGAAAAAAGCCTTCCGGCCGATGTTTGACGACAGGAAGAACAAGAAGGGAAAAGCCGAGTGGCAGTCCTACATGGCAAAGGCGGATACCATTGAGGAGTATGTTCAGAACTGGTTTTCTCCGATGACAATAGAGGAGCTGCTCTGCGAAAAAACGGCGTTTCCGGACGGAGCGGCAGTTGTTGAGGGACAGATCATTGATATCGGCGATGTTTCGGATATACAGTACCTTTCTCCCAATGACGGTATGCTCCATATCGGGTGCAATCAGTATGTAGAGCGCCGTATAAAGGATGCTCTGGGTCTCACCGTAAATGTCGGGGAGTATAAGGACAAAACGAAATTCAGAAAAGTTGAAGCGCCGAAGCGGGGAGATATCTTTGTAACGGACAGCCACTATACTTTCGTCGAGGACGCGGCGAAAATGCCGAACGGCGATTACATAGTCTATACGTCGGACGGCAACTGCGCTTTCAGGCAGGACGGCTTTGTATGCAGAGACCTCATGTCCGAAAAGCTCAAAGCCACAGCGTCTTATCACGGGGCGTATTACAGGATAGTCGGCGGCGTAAACGACCTTACCTTCTCTTCCATTTCCGATAAAACTTACACGGGAGAAGCGATAAAGCCCGCCGTGACCGTAAAGGACGGCTCCTGCAAGCTTGTCAGGGGTACGGATTACACCGTTTCGTATAAAAACAACAAGAAGATCGGCAAGGCTACCGTTACGATAAAGGGCAAGGGGAAATACAGCTTCACTAAAACGCTCTCGTTCATTATCAGACCGGCAAAGACCACTCTTAAGGCAAAGAAAACGGACAGCGGACAGAAGCTTTCCTGGAAGAAGGTCGCCGGTATCGACAAGTACCAGGTGCAGTACTCCACCGACGGCGGTAAGACCTACAAGTCCGCGGGAACGGCAGCTTCCGGAAAAACCGGCATGAACTTAAAGCTCGGAAAGGGTAAGTCGTACACATTCAGGATACGCTCCTACAAGACCGTCAACGGCAAGAAGTATTACAGCAAGTGGTCAAAGGCGGTCACGATAAAATAACCGGAAGCACTCACAAATCCACAAGAACGGGCTTTGTCAGCTGAAAATTTTGTAGGATTTTACAAAATTCTATGTGTTTTTTTTAACAATGAGATATTGAAAAATCTGTTTTAATATGCTATACTAAACGATAGAATAAAACCACACGTTCCACAGAAAACGGAGGTCATATATGGAAAGCAGAAAAAAACTAATCAACGCAAAAGGCAACAAGAAGGTACACATGGGGATAATCCCCGGGCATTTCGCTACCAACCACTCACATATCAACCACTACGTCGATCTCAACTCGATCAAGACGAGCTTCCGCATGGCGAGAGAAGCCGCCAAGATGATCGCAGAGAAGTACACCGCTACCCAGATAGACACCATTATCTGTCTCGAAGGCACCGAGACCCTCGGCGCGTTCCTTGCACAGGAGCTTGCTGATTCCGGCATAGCTTCCGTCAACGCAGACAAGGACATCGACATCCTCACCCCCGAGATCAACTCCAACGGACAGATCATCTTCCGTGACGACGCGCAGAAGAAGATCTGGAACAAGCAGGTGCTCCTGCTCATCTCGTCCGCTTCCACAGGCTGGTCTATCGAGAGATTTGCGCGCTGCCTCGACTACTACAGCGGTAAGCTCGCCGGCGTAAGCGCACTGTTCAGTGCGATAGACGAGGTCATCGGCATCAAGGTCGATGCTATCTTCACCACAGCCGATATCCCGGATTACAACACATACCTCGCTGCGGACTGCCCGATGTGCAAGTCCAAGCAGAAGATCGACGCGCTCGTAAACGCGTTCGGCTACTCAAAGCTGTAAGAAAAGCAAAAACGCGCCCCTTGTATTGTAAATGACAAGGGGCGTATTATTTTGAAACTGCGAAAAAGCGGCGGGTCTTTCGACTCGCCGCAAATTATTTTATTTCTGACCGCCGAACAGTCCGCCGAGCATACCGGTGATGTTGTCAAAGTTTACCTTTGCCTTTACACCCTCGATGATGTTGTTGATGATGTCGTCCGGAAGGTCAACTCCGAGAACCTTTTCTACTGCGCCTACGGGGTTGGTCTTGAACTCCTCCGCGATAGAGGGGTCGCTCTGAACCTTGCTTACCATTTCGTCGATCTTTGCCTTGATGTCCATGATGTTATTCTCCTTTTTGTTTGTTATTCCCGGTTCTTCGGGAACATTGTTATTATACCACAATTTCCGGTATAAATCAAGTCTTATCAGTGTTTCATCGCATAAACTCCGCTACGACCCAGATGATGACGTAATGAACGGGGAAGAACGTGTAGAAGAACCACTTCGCGAATAGCGGGTGCTTTCCCTTCTTTCCGTTATAGAACACCGTCATGCACACATAGCCCAGCATTACGAACGCAAGGTCGAGCCCGTCGTCAAGCAGCACCCCCGCACTCAGAGTGCCGCCGATGACCTGCCACATCACCGCGAGCCCCTTCCATACGAGCGCAGTCGCGGTGTAGGCTATGAGCCGTGCTTTCGGGCGTTCGCGGTAGATGTGTATGAACAGGATCAGCAGGACTCCGAAGATCTCCCACGCAGCGGATATGAGCAGGGTAGCGCCGCTGCACAGTATCACGAGCAGGACGCGCTGCCAGCGTTTCAGTCCGCTTTCCCACGCAATTATTGCGAGCAGCCCGAAAAACAGCACAAACAGCACGTTCGATGTCCACCAGCCGGAGATCGGCACGAAGATAAGCCAGTCGAACGGCTGGGTCACAAGCGCGAAGATCAGCAGCCGAAGCGCGTATTTCTTCCTGTCGCGGGTGTATTTATACCCGTCAGCGATGAAAAAGAACATGATCGGCGGGCATAGCAGCGAGGCGTGAGAGACAAGCTTCATCCAGAATGGCATGATGCTGTACGGGTCGGCGGTCCCCGGGTTGCGGTACATCGTCACCCATGCGACAAGATGCCCCCAGAACATGAAGAACACCGCGATGTACTTCATCATGTCCCGGTCGATGAACTTAAGCCTGTCCCTTGTCACAGCCATCACTTTCCTTCGGGGAGCCTGTAATACGTCTCCGCGAGCTCCCGCAGATATGCCGCGCTCTTCTCGCTGAAATGCTTCGGGAGCGCTCTCCACTTCCAGTTCCCGCCGAGTGTGGACGGAATGTTCATTCTCGCGCGGTCATCAAGCCCGATGATATCCTGCATCGGCACTATCGCGAGGCCGGTGGTGCTCTTGTACAGCTCGCGTATCATCGTGAGGTTGATCTTCTCGAACAGTCCCGGTTTCAGGTATCTGCGGCACATTGCCCTGGACTTCTCGTCCGCTGCCTTGTACCAGCCGACCACCGTTGAGTTGTCATGCGTTCCGGTGTAGCAGACGCTGTTCGGGACGTAGCGGTGGGGGAGGTGATCGTTGTCGTCGGAGTTCGGGTTGAAGCCGAACTGCAGCACTCTCATTCCCGGGAAGCCGGACGCTTTGAGCAGCTCCTTGACGCTGTCGAAGATGTCGCCGAGGTCTTCCGCGATTATCGGAACGTTGCCGAGCTTGTCCCTGACCGCGTTCCAGAGATCCATGCCGGGACCCTGTTCCCACTTGCCGTTTATCGCCGTTTCCTCGCCCGCCGGTATTGCCCAGTAGGTGTCGAAGGCGCGGAAGTGGTCGATGCGCACGAGATCGTAAAGCTTCGCCGCCTTTTCTATGCGGCTTATCCACCAGCTGAACCCGTCTTCCTTCATGATATCCCAACGGTAGAGCGGGTTGCCCCAGAGCTGTCCGGTGGCGGAGAAGTAATCCGGCGGTACTCCTGCGACGCGCTTCGGGCGCTTTTCCTCGTCTGTCTCGAACAAGTCGGTGTTCGCCCAGATATCCGAGCCGTCCGGAGAAACGTATATCGGGATGTCGCCGATGATCTTTATGCCCTTTCCGTTGGCGCAGGCTTTGAGGTGCTCCCACTGTGCATAGAAGATGTACTGCACGAACTTCCAGAAGCCGATGCTGTCTTTAAGCCGCACACGGGATTCGGCAAGCGCTTCCGGCTTGCGCAGTCTGAGGTCGTCGCTCCAGTCGAGCCACGACACGAGCTGATTTTCCTCCTTTATCGCCATGTAGAGGGAGTAGTCGTCCAGCCAGTACGCCTCGTTTTTCTCGAACGCAGTGTATTTCCCGTCCGCGGTGAACTTCGAGTACGCCTGTCTGAGCAGCGCCATTTTTGCCCGCGTGACCTTGTCATAGTCCACGAATGACGGGTCACTGCCGAAGTCTGCGCTGCCGCACATCTCCTTAGTGACGAGCCCTCTCTTTACGAGGTCGTCCGGGTCGATGAGAAGGGGGTTCCCCGCGAACGTAGAGAACGACTGGTAAGGCGAGTCTCCGTACCCCGTAGGCCCGATCGGCAGCACCTGCCAGTATTCCTGTCCCGCCGAAACGAGCCAGTCCACGAACTTTTCCGCCTGTTCGCCGAACGTGCCTATACCGTAGGGCGACGGAAGGCTTGTAATGTGCAGCAGCACTCCGCAGCTTCGCATATTTATTCTCCTTTGATCTGAAGGTATTTGCCATATATTAACAAACTATACATTATAACGCGCGCAGCGCGAATGGGTCCAGCGTCACGCTGGCGCGGGGTCCGGGGCGGCGCAAG
>JAFZOA010000170.1 GCA_017550775.1 Ruminiclostridium sp.
AGGGAAAGCCCGGTGGTGTCGCAGATGTCGTCAATGGTCTCGCCCTCGTTGACGATGTAGTAGCCCGCGTTGGTCTTGACGCTCGTGAGCTGGGAAATGAGCCAGTCGGTGTCGATGATACTTCCCGAGAGATAGAGACCGGCTGTGGAGTATTCAAGGTTGTCGCGGAAGCTTATCTCGGCGTTCGGGTGCGAGATGCGGTATTTATCGAGAAGCCCGTCGAGAGCCTCGGCTATCGGTGCGTTGTCCGGCACCGCGCCCTGGAACACGCCGTTGAGGTAGAAGCCGTAGGCGTACTCGACCTTGATGTCGGAATATTCGAGTATCATGTCCGCGACCTGATACTTCGTGAGCAGGGGAGAGTTACCGGCAAGCTCGATCGAGAACGCCGGTTCGAGGTGTATGTTCTCGTCGCTTCCGAGGTAGTTGATACGGTCTTTGAGTATCTCGTCCGCGTCATAGAACACCTGTTCGTTCTCGACGTAGCCGAGGAGCTTGTCGTTGACCGTGAGCTTTACGCAGTAGTTGAGGTCGGAGGCATAGGAGACGATGCTGAAAAGGAAGATGATGCAGACAAGCGGGGCGGCGATGTTGAATATGGTCACGGCAACGCCCGTGCTTCCGAAGACGAACCCGCCGAGGTGGGTAAGAGCTATCTTCATAGCCGCGCCGAAGCCCTTGGTTTCGCGGTTCTCCCGTATGTCGCGGCGGGCGCGTCTGAGCGCGTGTATGACCTTTACCACAGGCGAGATGAGCAGAACGGTGAGATAGCCGACCTTCTTCACGAACGCCCTGAGTACGTTCTCCGAGCGCAGCCACAGACGCTCGGTGAGGGACGCTATACCGCCCCAGAGCTTCCCGGCAAGTCCGACGAAGATGAGGATGATGTATCTTCCGAACATCGAGAGATAAACGGCAAGACCGTCGAGCACTGCGCCGAAATGTTCCGCGAAGCCGCTCTTGACCTTGACCGCCTTGTCTGCGGGGGCTTCGGTTTTTTCCTTTTCCTGCACGTTTATCCCTCCTTTCGTGTGAACTGGTTTTCCGGGTGCCGATAATACGACACTTTACTATTATATCATTTTTCGCGTTCCATTTCAAGACTGCAATTTTACCAAAATTCTCGGGGACCTCTGAGCGAAAATCTGAGAAAAGCTCCGTGAAAACAGTCGTCTTCACGGAGCTTGTTGTTATGCTCATCATTCGTACAGCGGTATCTCGTTGGTGGAGTGCTCCGACCAGTACAGACCGTCGTGGCGGGAGTCACAGCTCGCGGGGAGATTGCTCTTGCGGTAGTAGCCTATCGTGGTGGAGGGGCACTTCGACGTTGCGCGGAGTCCCGTCTCGTTGCAGTAGGGAAGCTCGATAGTGGAGCTGTCGGGGGTGAAGCTTCTCTCGACGGTGGTATCGACGAAGTTCACCATTACGTCGTGCCATACGAGCGCCATGGTGCGCCAGCCGTCGTTCTTGCCTATCTCGTGGTTGTCGTCGTAGGCGATTCGGTAGCACGCCA
>JAFZOA010000016.1 GCA_017550775.1 Ruminiclostridium sp.
CATGCTGTCCTTGAGGTATGCCGGCAGCTCCTTTATGAAAAGCACCCGGACGAACATGTCCCCGAGCTTTACACAGTCGTCGAAGCGTTCGATGCTGTCGGGGCAGATGTAGTCGCGGAAGTCGTGACCGTTCCTCATCATGCCAGCAAGATCGAAATGAAACTGCACCTCCTGACCGGGACGGTAGAAGTCGTGCAGTATGCGGAGCCTTTCGGTCGTGTCGAGTTCAGAACACTTTGAACCGAGAGCGGCGAAGTGCGCCGTGAGCTCCGAACCAACGCGGCTGAAATAAACCCTCGCGTCCTCGATATCCTTTGCGGCGACAGAAATGGTTATGTACTTCTCCTGTATCATACCGTTTGCTTCGGACGATTTGCTTACAAGCATGTCGTTGTACTCTCTGCGGTATTCCGAAAGCCCGTCTTCACGGGTGGGAATGAGAATGTTCCTCTCGAAGTCGTTTGAATTGAGTCTGCGGTTGCTTATCGTGAGCTTCGTCACAGCTCCGCTGTCGAGCGAGTTTAACAGATTCGAGTAGGCGAGGAACATGGTCTCCTTATCCTCCCGATCCGCTACGAGATAGTTTATGTCCTCGAACTTGAATGACTTGGTGAACTTCGCTCCCACCTTGAAAATGCCGTCCTCATATATGCCCGATACGGGGATATAGTCATGAACGGAGCGCGGGACTCTGTACTGCTCCTTATCCCTCCGGAGCATGGTCTTGAGTGATTTCATCATGCGGTTTAATTGCCTCCTTCCTTGAATGCTTTTTCTCATTGGGCTTATCGTCCGAGCCGTGATAGAAGGTGCCGCACTCAAATATCACCTTCCTGGGCTCTATGAACTTGCTCCTTATCCATACGAGCGCGAACTGCTCCGCCGTCATGCCGTTGTAGGTGATAAAGCCCATTGCGGCGAACGGAGCGGCGGCGAGCATGCACATCCACGACAGCGTTTCCGTTCCGAGCGTCTTTCGGAACGCAAAGTACACGAATACCGCTATGCCGACGCCGAATACCGCAAAAAAGAACTGCCTCATCGACAGTCCGAAAAACATTGATTCCGTGTAGTTGCGGATCTCCTTATTGATTTTTACTTCCAAAAACTATTCCTCCTTACAGTCCCAGCATTTCCCTCACGATCCTGTCCGCCATCTTGACACTGCCTGTCAGCACGAGCATATTGAATATCAGTTCTCCAATGTATGTCCACACCTGCGTGACCGCCGAAGCCGAGCTGTCCACAACCGGCGGGCTCGAAGCGAATACCGAGAATATGACGCAGGCGAGCACGATTATCGCACCCTCAAGGAGCACGGCGCAGAAGCCCTTCATGAATGTCTTTCCCACGTTTTGCGTCGGTTCGCCCGCGAACGTTGAGAGCGGTATCGGCGCTATCGCCGCGTACATATAGATCTTGAAGAACCTGCCATACACGCTCATTATCATTATGAACGCCAGTATCGTTATGAACAGACTCCCAATAAGCGTCACCGCCCACAGCGGTATCGACTCCCAAAAGCCGCAGTTCTCTATCGCCGTGATAATGCTCGAAGGCAAAGTTGTCGACGTCCCCGCGGTTATCCCCGAAGCCGTCATTATCCTCGACACGACGCCTTGCACAATGGCTATGAGCTTCAATAAAAGCTCCAGCCCGTGCGTGATAACGATCTTAGCTATCGCAAAGCGTATGAACAGCTTGAGCGCGTGCTCGGGCTTCTTGACTTCCGCGAAGGAGCCGCAGGTCTTTACGACGCCGACGAGGAAGAACAGCACGAGGAGCGCGTAGCCTATCGCCTGCAAAGCCCCGTGTATGTCGAGTATCACGTTCCATATCGCTCCACCCTTGAACGTCTCGGGCGACTGTGTCAGAAGCGTCCATATCTCCGCGAACTTCTCGTTCCACGTTTGAAGAGCTCTTTCGAGGTTTTGTACTACCCAGTTATCCGACAATATGGATACCTCCCTTCGTTAGAATGGGGCGAAGCGTGTTATTCCGCTCCGCCCGTATTTTCTTTATCAGCCGGTTATCAGGGTGAGTATCTCCTTGGCAAATGTGATAACTATGCCGCCCGCTACGGTCAGAAAGCCGTTGGCCCTCTGCGACGGGTCGTGGCTCTTTAAGCTCAAGCCCACCTGCACGATACCGAAGCC
>JAFZOA010000171.1 GCA_017550775.1 Ruminiclostridium sp.
AACGTCCGCGTTCATATCAAACGGGAGCGGGTCAACTATGTCGTCGAGCACCATTTCCCCGCTGTCGGTCTCGTAGTAGATATTCGCACCTCTGCTCACGCCGCGGACGAGCTTGTGAAGCTCATCCTTCGTCGCGTTACCCTCAAAGCGGTTGAACACCACGACGTTGCAGACGCTGAGCTTCTCGAACACGAGCTGTCTCATACTGGTGTTGTACATCATTATGGTCGAGCCGTCGCAGACGCATATCGCCTGGAATATCCCCCAGTTCTCCGGCATTGCCGCAAACAGGTCGTTTATGCTCCACATACCGTTGTATTCGAGCACCACACAGTCCGCCTTAGCTTCCATTACCGCCTTGTTAAGGTTCGCCGTGGTGAGGTCGGCGATATCGTCGATCACCTTCTTTATTACCGTACAGTTTTTCAGGCCGTCGAGCTTGTACTCTTCCTCGCCTTCCTCGCACACGAGCAGCAGGATCCTGTCACCCGCGCCAAAGTTCTCGTCCTCAAGGGTCGTTTGTATGAACTGTGTTTTGCCTGCTTCGAGGAAGCCGAGAAACAGATAGACCGGTATCGTTTTATCCGCCATAAATTACCTCCGTCGGGTCATTTCCCGCATTTTCTGCATTTTATTATGAACTCTATATTTTCTTCCGGGACAGCCTCACCGCAGCGGGAAAGTTCGTCCTTTATGCGACGGCTGCTCTCGTCGTCCACGCTGTACACGTTCCCGCAGACCCGGCACCGCATACTCACACCTCTGTTTTCCCCGTCGGAGAAGCAGTAGACGTTCTCGCGGCTCTCGACATTCACGTCCTTCTTGACCGTGCCGTCCTCCACGAGCTCGCGCATGAGCCGGTAGACTGTACTTTCGGAGGGAGCGTTATCGGTATGTTCTTTCGCTATGCCGGACACGATATCTCTTACCGTAAGCGTCTGTCCGCAGTGTGCTTTAAGATAGTCCAGAAGCGTTTTCCGCTGAATGGTTTTATATACCGCCATAGCTCCTCCTTTTCAAAATAAAAATGATTATCAAATTCAAGCTTTGATTATACCACTTTAATAGATATTTGTCAACCGTTTTCACACAATTTTCACATATCAGGTAAATCAATACAGGAAAAACAAAAAACTTGACAAACATGGCGGTTTGTCGTAGAATATAGAATGAGATTTTATGTGAAAGGGGCGCTGGGATGCTGACGCGCAGGCAAAAGAACTCTTTACGCGGTATTACGGCTGCGCTGACGTGCAGTGCTTTTCTTTCGGCATTTCTCATCTACACCAACATCTCCGGCACCGAAAAGACCGAACCTGTCGTATTCTCCGACATTCTCGAAGGCGCGGTCGCGTACTCCGACAACGACGACACACCCGTTGTTACCCTCGCGAGCGACAAGCTCCTTGAAACAATGTTCTCCGAGCAGTACGCAACATTTACCCTTGTCGGCACCCCCGACCACTCTGTGACATTTATCCCGCCGGCTACGTTCTATTCCGAAAACACACCCGCCGAGGACAATAACGCTGTCACTGAACCAACGGAAGATACGACGAGCGAAAAGCCGAGATACTCCGGCTCACTCAATATACCTGAAAATCCCAATGAGATCACCCTTCTGTCCGGAGAGCTCGATCAGTTCAGGACAGAAGCCACTACAACTCAAGCAACTACGACCACAACGACATCTTCTGCGACTTCCACGACCACTACCCTGTTAAGCAACGTAAGTCCCGTTACATACGCGGTCTCTCCTGTCACCACGACTACGACCACCACCCGCGCTACGACATATACTCCCCCCTGGTGGATGACAACCACAGTTTCCGCCACCACAACGCTCCCGACCACAGCAACCACTACCAGAGATACGACCGTTACCACAAAGAAAACAACTACCGCCACCGCCGCGAACACGACCTCTCACACATCTAAAACGCCGTTCACGAACATTGGCGGAGGAGTGTTCTCGACCGATGACACAATATACCTGACATTGTTCAAGCTTGTAAACGATGCGCGACGTGAAGCGGGAGTTCCGGAGCTCTGGTACTCTGCAAGAGTACACGAAGTCTGTGAGATCAGAGCCGGGGAGCTTTCCTCTTACTACTCCCATAATCGTCCGGACGGGACCCGCTTCAGTACGGCTTTCAAGGAGATAGGTATAAACTATTCAAAATGCGGAGAGAATATCGCATACGGAAGAAATATGTTTGAGACCCCCGAGGAAGTCTTCCGGGCATGGATGGATTCGGAGTCCCACCGCGAAAACATTCTAAGTCCCGATTTTGAATGCGTCGCCTTCGGTCTGAGCGTCCTCAAGGTCGGAAATGATACTTATTATTACTGGGCGCAGGAATTTGCCTCACTCTGACGGATATATTTTATCACTGCCCCGCTTTAACACCTGCAATAACAAGAAAACAGTTGACAAAACCGTGAATTGGTGATATACTGTATTATACCGCGCAGGAGGCATACCGACTGCAAGGAAGAAATAACAAGGATCACCGACATCGAAATGATACCCCGTACATTGAGATGAAAGGCAAGGAATATGGTTTTTCTGCGCCTTTGCGTGTTCTTACGAATACGTCTCGGCGCTTTTTGATTTAAGAAAGGTGACTATTATGAAAAAAGAAACTGTCCGTATCACATCGGCACTTACCGCCGCACTTCTGCTGCTCGGCACAGGCTGTGCCAACAATGCTCCCGCGGCGACGACCACAACTACCGCCGCTGCGACCACCACAACGGCTGCTGCCGAAACCACTACCACCGAGGACACAGAAGCTGCTGTGACAGAGGCGAAAGGCGAACCGGAAGCCTCCGATACCGCAGAGGTCAATTCAGTTGACGCGGATACCGGCGAGGTAGAGGAAGAAGTTCTCGAAATTGGCTACGACGCGCCCGACACGGTCCGTGTTGCCGCACTCAAAGGCCCCACAGCTATGGGCATGATAAAGCTCATGGACGACAGCGACAATGACGACGAAAGCATCTACGACTTCGAGATTTTCGCGGCTCCCGACGAGCTTACTCCCCTTGTCATCAAGGGCGACATTGATATCGCGTGCATTCCCGCAAACTTAGCCTCCGTACTCTACAACAAGACCGAAGGCGCAGTAGAAGTGCTCGCGGTCAATACCCTCGGCGTGCTGTACATCGTCGAGAACGGCGGCGAGACCGTGAACAGCGTTGAAGACCTCAAAGGCAAGACCCTCTATGCGAGCGGTCAGGGCTCGACTCCCGAGTACGCGCTCAACTATATCCTCTCGCAGAACGGCATTGCGGACGAAGTGAACATCGAATGGAAGACCGAACACGCGGAGTGCCTTACCGCACTTACCGAGAACCCGGGCAGTGTCGCGCTTCTCCCCCAGCCCTTCGTTACCACAGCGATGATAAAGAACGAGGGTATCAGAGTTGCGCTCGACCTCAACGCAGAATGGGATAAGCTTGACAACGGAAGCTCGCTCATCACCGGTGTTGTCGTAGGAAGAAAAGAGTTCATCGAGAGCTACCCGGCTGTGATAAACGAGTTCCTTGCAGGATATGACGCTTCCGTCGGATATGTGAACTCCGACACCGACGGCGCGGCGGCACTCATAGGCAAGTATGACATAGTACCCGAAGCTGTGGCTAAGAAGGCGCTTCCCGCCTGCAACATCGTGTTCATAGACGGGACTGAAATGAAGGAAAAGCTCTCCGGCTACTTACAGGTCCTTTTCGACTCCGACCCCAAGTCGGTAGGCGGCAAGACTCCTGCCGAGGATTTCTACTTCATCGGTTAAACAGTTACAAGCGATTATATCCCCTGCCTTATGACGGGGGATATTCTTTCCCCCGAAAGAATGATCTTCAAGGAAATCGAGGTGAACGGAATGAAAAAGCGTATATTCACGGTCTGCGCCGTTATCTTCTGGCTTGCGGTATGGCAGGCTGCGGCCATGCTTATCGACAAGAGCCTGCTTCTCGCGTCGCCCGTCGAGGTGATACAGCGTCTTGTCTCGCTTATCCCGGAAGAAGAATTCCTGTCAAGCATTCTGTTCACACTCACGAAGATCATGCTCGGGTTTCTGGCCGGCACAGTCACGGGAACAGTGTTCGCAGTGCTCGCGGGGAAGTTAACCTTCTTTGAGCGGCTTTTCTCGCCGCTGATAACCGCCGTCAAGGCTGTACCGGTAGCCTCGTTCACCATTCTCGCGCTGATCTGGATATCTTCCGCGGATCTGTCGATACTGATAACGTTCCTTATCGCGGTGCCGGTGG
>JAFZOA010000172.1 GCA_017550775.1 Ruminiclostridium sp.
GAGCTTATCAACGGTATAGGAAACTCCGGTATCCCCGCGGAAAGTCTTATCGTTATTTCGGTGAACCTTGTGCTTGCAGTTGTTCTTTTTGCGGCAGCGTATAAGAAAAAGGGGCTTGAATGAGCAGCCGGTGCAGGTAGCCTGCATTATATTATATAAGCAATAATATCCCGGATAACGGGTAAGCCGTCTGTCGTAAATGACAGGCGGTTTTGTCATACAAAAGCTGCAGGGCGGGACTCAGCGTCGTTGAATTTTACCAATGGAAAATGTTTTTCGCTGACAATCGTTGCTGCTGTTCGCAAATTGGAATTTTGCGAACAGCCCTTGCTGAAAGCAGTCGATTGCTTTATATAGAACGAATTGCACATTGTGCATAAAACTGCGAAATATGTACAATGTGCATTCAGGTTGGATTGTTCATAATGTGCATTCTAAAAAGATTTTGTTGTTGAAAAAGCAGAATTTGACACAAAACAGGTGAATTAGCTTGATTTTACAGTCGGTTTGATATATAATAAAGTGTATGAGTCCGGCTGAAAGTGACCGGAAGCCGATATGTGCGGCGAACAGAAAGCTTCGGGAGGTATGATATGATAAACGCGATACTTACGATAGACGATATAGCGTCGGAAAACACGCCCGCGATCGTGGACTATCTCTGTGAAAAGGGGATAAAGGCCGTTATGTTCGCGTGGGGCGCGAATGTCGAGAAATATTTTGATAACGCGGTCTATGCGCTGAAAAAGGGTATGATCGTCGGAAATCACAGCTATTCTCACCCGGAATTCTCTTTGCTTACCCCGGAAGAAGGTTTCCGTGAGATAGAAAGATGCGAGGAAGTGCTCGACAGACTGTATGATGCCGCGAAAACAGAGCGGAAGTACAGACCGTTCCGTTTTCCCTACGGCGACAAGGGCGGAAAGAACAAGGAAGTGTATCAGAGGTATCTTGCCGGAAAAGACTTTGATAAGCTCGACGACCGCTTCATAACCTATCCGTGGTGGAAAGAGAAGGGGCTCGATAAGGACATCGACACTTTCTGGACGTTCGATGTCGGCGAATACAATATCCGCAGGGGAAGCGGCTTTACCGAGGAAGATGTCATCAGAGGGATCAACGAGCCGAACCCCGGATGCGGTGCGCCTATGCTTGCCGACGGGGGTAAGCATATAATCCTTCTTCACGCGCACGATGAAACGGAAGAGCTCGTACCCGGGTACTACAAGCGCTTCATAGAGTATCTGACCGATCACGGAGTTGAATTTTCAGAGCCCGCTTTCATCGGAAAAGATTAATACCATGGTCAGATAACATTACTTGTGGTTTTGCGGGTAATGTGATATAACAGGTCAGATGCGGCATAAGCTGATGTGCCGGATGAGACCGGAAAATACAGGAGGGAAAACAATGAACGTTATCAACGGAAAAACAGATTGCAGGCCGGCGGAGACAGGCTACGACGAAAGCAGGATAGACAAGCTCAACGAGCGGTTTCAGAATATGATCGACCGTAAGCTCGTTCACGGAGCGTCATACTGCATCTCGCACAAGGGTAAGATCATCGCAAACGGCGCTCTCGGCAGAAACAACGCTCTCGGTACGGATGCGCCCATGCAGCCCGACACTGTGTTCGGAATAGCTTCGATCACCAAGACATTCACAGCCGCGGCGATGATGCAGCTTGTCGAGGACGGCATCTTCAATCTAAACGACCCGGTGAGCGACTGGCTCCCCCAGTTCAGGAAAAAGCCATTCAGCGATATAAAGATAATTCACCTTCTTACGCATACGTCAGGGCTTTATCCCGATGAAGGCTGCTTCGATGAGATAAGCCCGAAGTGCAGCTGGAAGCTCGTCAGAGATGCGTTTTATCTCTGGGACGGGAAAGGCGAGTTCGACTGGATAGCCGCAGGTATCTCGGCGGGACTTCGCAGACCGGTCGGGACCGAATGGCAGTACAGCTCGTTCCTGTTCTGCGTGCTCGGCGAGATA
>JAFZOA010000173.1 GCA_017550775.1 Ruminiclostridium sp.
CCTAAATAAAAAAGAAACCGCCATCGCGCAGGGCAAGCAGGAGCTTATCAAAGAGGCGTTTCAGGAGTGGATCTGGAAAGATCCCGAACGGCGGGATAAGCTGTGCCGAATGTACAATGACAGGTTCAATTCGATAAGACCGCGAACCTATGACGGTTCTCATTTGAACTTCGTCGGGATGAACCCCGAAATCACCCTCAGAAAACACCAGCTTGACGGCGTCGCACACGCTATTTACGGCGGTAACGAACTTCTGGCGCACGAGGTCGGCGCGGGCAAGACCTTTACGATGGTGGCAATCGCGCAGGAAAGCAAACGCTTGGGGCTTTGTCAGAAGTCCCTTTTTGTTGTCCCGAATCATCTGATTTCACAATGGGCGTCTGAATATTTGCAGCTATATCCTGCTGCAAATATCCTTGTCGCGAACAAAAAAGACTTTGAAACCAAAAACCGCAAGAAGTTTTGCGCCCGTATCGCTACCGGCGACTATGATGCCGTTATCATCGGACACAGTCAGTTTGAAAAGATCCCGATGTCCATCGAGCGGCAACAAAGTATCCTGCAGCAGCAGCTTGATGAAATAATGGCAGGCATCATCGAGATGAAAGCCAACCGCGGGGACCGTTTTAGTGTCAAACGGTTGGAGCAGATGAAGAAGGGCGTAGAGCTGAAACTTCAGAAGCTTAACGATACCAGCCGAAAAGACGACCTCGTAACCTTTGAAGAGCTCGGCGTTGACCGACTCTTTATTGACGAAGCGCATTACTACAAGAACCTTGCGGCATTTACTAAGATGCGCAATGTGGGAGGTATCAGTCAGACCGAAGCGATGAAGTCGAGCGATCTGTATATGAAATGTCGTTATCTCGATGAACTGACGGGTGGCAAAGGCGTTGTGTTTGCAACCGGTACGCCAATCTCTAATTCAATGGTTGAAATGTACACGATGCAGAAGTACCTCCAATATGGAACGCTGCACCGAAACGAGCTTTTGCACTTCGATTCCTGGGCTTCCACTTTCGGACAGACGGTTACGGCAATCGAGCTTTCTCCGGAAGGCAGCGGATACAGAGCCAAGACGCGCTTTGCCAAGTTCTTCAATCTGCCGGAGCTTATGACGATGTTCCGGGAGGTTGCGGATATTCAGACCGCAGATATGCTGCAACTCCCTGTGCCTAAAGCAAACTTTCACAACGTGGTGCTCAAGCCCTCTCCGCAGCAACAGGAAATGGTCGCTTCCCTCGGTCAGCGCGCAGAACGAGTGCGCAGCAAAATGGTCTCATCCGACGAGGACAATATGCTGCTCATCACCAACGACGGACGAAAACTTGCGCTCGATCAGCGTTTAATGAACGAAATGCTGCCCGACAGCGAGACCGGCAAGGTCGCCGCCTGTGCGAAAAATGTGTTTGAAATCTGGCAGAAAACGACGCCGGACGCATCCACGCAAATGGTGTTCTGTGATTTGTCCACACCGCACGGCGACGGGAAGTTCAACGTCTATGATGACCTCAAAAAAAAGCTCGTCGCAATGGGTATCCCGGAAGAACAGATCGCGTTTATTCACGACGCCAATACCGAGGTACAGAAAAAAGAGTTGTTCGGGAAGGTGCG
>JAFZOA010000174.1 GCA_017550775.1 Ruminiclostridium sp.
ACCCCCACTGGTTGGGCGAGGACAGACAGCCCTCGATCTCGCGCTGCTTTCCGCGCATTGATGTGATGACCGGGTTGATGAGCTCTATCGGACCGTCACCGACATCTATGACTACCACGCGGCGGAGTATGCCTATCTGCGGTGCGGCAAGTCCCACACCGTCGGAATTCTGCATCGTTTCATACATATCGTCGAGCAGTACCCAGAGCTTGTCGTTGAACTCGGTAACCTCGCGGCATTTCTTGCGGAGTCTTTCATCTCCGAATTTTACTATGTTTCTCAGTGCCATGTTTTATTCCTTTCTTTCCTTATCACCTATATTATCTCGCCGTTGAAATCGACGTAAAAGCTTACTTTCCTGAACTCCGGCATTTTATACGCCGTAAGCATCACATATCTCAGCATATCGCGGAATTTCTTGTTGTTGCGGCATTTCACGATTATCTTGGCGCGAAAGCTTCCGTTCACCCGGGCGCTCTTTGTGGGTCCGAGTATTATCGCAGGCATATCGTTCCCGTACTTCGCGGTCTCCCCGCACAGCACCGAACGGAACTTCTCAGCCGCGTTTTCAAGCTCCCGCTCGTCACCCGATGAGAACGCTATCATGCACAGGTCGCAGAAGGGCGGGAAGATAAGCGCTCTGCGCACCTCTATCTCCTGCTCGTAGAAGCCCTTGTAATCCTGCTTTGCCGCAAGGTCAAGAACATAGTGCTCGGGAGAGTAGGTCTGGATATACGCCCTTCCCTTCTTCTCTCCGCGCCCGGAGCGCCCGACGACCTGTGTTATCAGAGAGAATGTCTTTTCGTAGCCGAGATAGTCTCCGGCGTACAGCGACTTGTCTATGAGCAGTACTCCCACAAGCGTGACATTCTCGAAGTTCAGCCCCTTGGCTATCATCTGCGTCCCGACCATGATGTCGTACTCATTGTTTGCGAACTCACGGAACCGCCGCTCGTAGGAATACTTCGACATGGTGGTGTCCGCGTCCATACGGAGCACTCTCGCCTCCGGGAAATACTGCTTTATCTCGTCCTCGATGCGCTGGGTACCCGTCCCGCTCGAATATATGAACCGGCTCCCGCATTTCTCGCAGACGCGCGGCATCGGCTTCCGGAACCCGCAGTAATGACAGATAAGGCTGTTATTGATCTTGTGGTATGTAAGCGGAATGCTGCAATTCGGACACTCCGCGACCGTCCCGCAGGAGATGCAGTTTACATATGTGTGGTAGCCGCGCCGGTTCAGCAACAGCATTGACTGCTCGCCACGATCGAGGTTGTACATGAGCTCGTCAAGCAGTTTCCGGCTGAAATTGCCGCGATTGCCGCGCTCGTTCTCCACCTTCATGTCTATCATTTCAACGTCAGGAAGCACAGCCTTGCTGTACCGCTCGTTCATCTCGAACAGGCTGTATTTCCCGCTCAGGGCGTTGTAGTAGCTGTCAAAGGACGGGGTCGCCGACGCAAGCAGCAGCAACGCCTTATGCCTGAAACAGCGCATTTTCGCGATATCCCGTGCGTGATACCTCGGGGACATCTCGGATTTGTAGGTGTGCTCGCCTTCCTCGTCGATAACGATTATCCCGATGTTGTCGCAGGGTGCGAACACCGCGCTTCGGGTGCCGATAACAATGCGGGCTTCGCCGGAGCGTATCCGCTTGTATTCGTCGGCGCGCATTCCGAGAGACAGGCTGCTGTGTATTATCGCGACCGAGCCTCCGAACAGACCCCGGAACTTGTTCACGGTCTGGGGTGTGAGCGAGATCTCCGGAACGAGCAGGATCGCTGTCTTTCCGGTATCGCGGCAATGCTCGATAAGCTTTATGAACACGGAGGTCTTGCCGCTTCCGGTAATGCCGTGGAGAAGAGCACATTTCGGCGCGTCCTCGTCCATAAGAGCAAGCAGACCGTCGTAGGTGCGCTGTTGGAGCGGAGAAAAAACTATATCCGAAAGTTTTTCCGTCACCTGAGCGTCCGCACCTTCGGAGCGTGACACCTCGGTCTCGTTTATCTCCACAAACCCCTTGTCTGCAAGCCGCTTCACTACCGAATCGGTAACTCCGCTTAAGTAGCATATCTCTTTCAGGGAAGCCGCCCCGACCTCGGAAAGCGTGTCAAGCACTGCCTTCTGCTTCGGGGAAAGCTTTATTTCCGTATTCTCCGGAAGCTCGGCAAGCGTTACGGTCTTCTCAGTCTCGTCACCTACCCTGCGCCGGACATTCTCGTAAACCATGACAATTCGCTTTTCGGCGAGCTTCTTCACAGCTTCCGCATTTTCCGGAAGTTTCAGAAGCTCTTCAAGCTCTTTGTCCGAAGCGCATTTCTCCGCCCGCTCCGCAAGCTCAAGTTCTTTTTCTGAGAGCTCACCGTCCGCCTGCGCGAGACGTGCGGCAATAAGGTTGAACTTGTGCTTGCGGTCGATATACACGGCAAGTCCGGGCGGTAGCATCGTTCTTACCGCATCGTAGTATGTACACAACGTGCTCTCGCGCATATACTCCGCTATTGAGAGCATTTCATCGTTCAGGTAGCTCCCGTCGTCCGCCGCGGCGAAAATGTTCTTGGTTAAGCCCGGCGGAGTCTCATCGGTTATTCCGAACACAACACCGACACGGTGCTTGTTTCCCTTTCCGAACGGGACTATCACCCTCATACCCTTTCTAACATCAAGCCCGTCGGGTATGCCGTAGGTAAAGAGCGAATCGAACGCGAAGGTCGTTTTTTCCACCGCGACAAGCGCGTACCGCATCATTCGGAAAGCAGCTCCTCAATAACCCCGGGTCTGTTCTCACGTCTGCACTTCTCGGCTCTTACCACCGCGAGGAAGTCGTCCACCGCGTCTTCAAGTGCGGCATTTGTCACGAGGTAGTCGTAGTTCTCCGCGAATTTCAGTTCCTTGCGCGCCGTTTCAAGCCTCTGCTTTATCACTTCGTCGGTCTCGGTGCCGCGCTTGCGAAGCCGCCTTTCAAGCTCTGCGAAAGACGGCGGAAGAATGAACACCATAGTACATTCCGGGAACATCCTGCGGACATTCGCCGCTCCTTCGATCTCGATCTTGAGTATCACGTCCTTGCCCGCGTCGAGCATATCCGTTACCGCCTTTTTCGGCGTTCCGTAGTAGTTCCCGACATACTCGGTGTACTCCAGAAGATCTCCGTTGCTTATCATCGCCTCGAACTGCTCGCGCGTCTTGAAGTAGTAGCTCACACCGTCGGTCTCGCCCGGGCGCATTGCACGCGAGGTCGCCGAAACCGAGTAGTAGAGGTTTTCGTTGGCTTTGAGTGCCTGTTCGAGTATAGTGTCCTTTCCGCAGCCTGCGGGTGCCGATACGACTATAAGAATACCCTTTGCCATACTGTCTCTCCTTATTCACCTGTTTTCATTTTTCCGATCCCATTTCGATACTGTCCGGGCTTTTCGCGGACATGACGATGTGACCGCTGTCCATTACGATAACGGTCTTTGTCTTCTTTCCGCAGGTAGCGTCTATTGCCGTGTTCTTATCCTTGGCGGCGGAAACTATACGTTTCGCGGGCGCGGAATCCGCACCAATGACTGCGACTATCCGGTCGCTGTTGATCCTGTTTCCGTAACCCACATCTATCAGCTTCATGATTCGCACCGCCTTCCGGACATACCATAAAATATATTATAGCATTTCATTCAGTAAAAATCAATACATTTTTTTCAGTTCTCTCGCAAGTCTTCCGACCGGAAGCCCCATAACGTTGTAGTAATCGCCGGTAATACCGCTTACGAGCAGCGCTCCAAGCCCCTGAATGCCGTATGCTCCAGCCTTGTCGAAAGGCTCTCCACTCGCGGTATATTCATCTATTTCCGCATTGGTAAGCGGGAAAAATCGAACTGCTGTATCCTCACAGAAGCAGGTGTTCTCATCTCTGCCAATTATGCACACTCCTGTGCAGACAAGATGTTCACGTCCGGAAAGCATTCCGAGCATTCGCTTTGCGTCCGCTTCGTCCTTCGGTTTTCCGAGCACTTCACCGTCTGTCACCACCACTGTGTCAGCTCCGATGACGATATCTCCGGGGTGCGACGCGGCTATCTCTTCCGCCTTATGCCGTGCGAGCTCACAGACATACTGCTGCGGCGGAAGGCTCCTGTCGGCGCGTTCTTCTCCCTCGGCGGGAATTATCTCAAACTCCGTCGTAATCAGGGAAAGTAGCTCTTTCCTGCGTGGAGACTTGCTTGCGAGTATTATCACTGTACCACCTTCAAATCAACATATAGTATGATTATACCACATTACCTACAATATGTCAATCGTTTTTATTTCTTTGCCGAAACTCTTTATGCGTTCACAAATTGCCTTTGATAAGAACAAAATACTTGTTGACAACTTCGACTTATAGTAGTATAATTATTTTTGTATGAAATCACAGCACGAATATCCCGAAATCACTTGACGTAACACCCAAAACATGGTAAAATAAAGGGTAATATTTGTGAAGGAAGGTGACCCGCGTGGGGACGCTCATCGTTATCGAAGGACTTGACGGAAGCGGCAAATCCACTCAGCTCGAACTGCTGAAAGAAAAACTCCCCGACGCGCATTTCATAACCTTCCCGCAGTATGAAAGCGATACCGGACGCATTATCACATCTTATCTTAACGGCGGGTTCGATGAACATGACCCGCGAGTCAGTGCATATTCCGCAAGCATCATGTACGCGCTTGACCGCTACACAAGCCGCAGGACGTACTGGGGAGCTCTGTACGACAGCGACCGTCCCGTGATCTCGGCAAGGTATGTGTCCTCGAACGCGGTGTATCAGATGACAAAGCTTGCCCGCCCGGAATGGGACGGCTACCTCGACTGGCTCTGCGACCTTGAATATGTGAAGCTCGATATGCCGCGCCCCGACATGACGGTATTCCTCGATATGCCTACCGAGGTCTCACAAAAGCTTCTGCTCAGACGATACGGCGGCGACGAGAGCCGGAAGGATATCCACGAGCGCGATACCGCATACCTTGCAAGATGCCGTGAAGCCGCAGTTTTCGCCGCCGGAAAGTACGGCTGGGATATAATACCGTGCTGCGCGGACGGCGAGCCGCGAAGTATAGCGGACATAAATTCCGAGCTTATGAACAGAATAAGCAGAATTGTATAACTTACGAAAGGAACCATTGACATGATACTTGTATTTCTCGCAAACGGATTTGAGGAGACCGAGGCTGTCGCTCCTATCGACATCCTCCGCCGTGACGGACAAAAGGTAGTTACCGTCGGTATCGGTGAGGAGGTCATAACAAGCTCACACGGGGTCACCGTTGTTCCGGACGTTACCGAGGTCGATATCGCACTCAGCGACGAGATTGATATGATCGTGCTTCCCGGCGGAATGCCCGGAACACTGAATCTTGAAAAGTCCCGCACCGTTCAGGACGCGATAGACTACTGCACAGCGAACGGGAAATACATAGGCGCTATCTGCGCGGCTCCTTCCATACTCGGAAGAAAGGGGCTTCTGAACGGAAAGAAAGCTACCTGCTTCCCAGGTTTTGAGGAGTTGCTCGAAGGTGCTCAGTTCACAGGTGCGCCTGTGGAGCAGGACGGGAAGATCGTCACCGCGAGAGGCGCGGGTGTAGCGGTAGAATTCGGTCTGAAGCTGGCGGAGGTACTCTCCGGAAAAGCGGCTTCCGACAAGCTCAGAGAAGCAATGCGCTGTGTCTGACGAAAAAAAGCTGCTTCGCGCCGAGTTGGTAAGCTTGCGAAGAAACATGGAAAAATCCGTCAGGAAAGATTTTGACGAAAGAATATATACTAATCTCACCGAGCTTGACTGCGTAAAGCGCTGCGGCACTTTCCTCGTTTACGCGTCGTCACCCGACGAAGTTGACACAAGGCGGTTCATAAACTCCGCACTATCAGCGGGAAAGACAGTTGCCGTGCCGAAATGCGTCGGAAAAGAAATGCGCTTTCTGGTGATACATTCGCTTTCCGGGCTGGTAAAAAGCAGGTTCGGTGTTGACGAGCCCGAAAGCGGCACGGAAATACGCTCCTTCGGCGATACCGTGTGCATAGTCCCCGCACTGCGCTTTGACAGAGAGGGGTATAGGCTTGGCTGGGGCGGAGGTTTCTACGACAGGTTTCTATCTCACTACACAGGCGTTCCGGTCGGCGTGTGCTATGAACAGTGCTGTGGTGAGGTACCCAGAGAACAATACGATTTACCGGTAAAGACCGTGGTGACAGAAACCGGGCTTTACAAATGACATTAACAAATTTCGGGACAGGAGGTGGACCCGGTTGAACGAGCATGATGAAAAAGAGTATAACGATATAGACAGTCTCGCCGCTTATCTACATAGCGGTAAAGCGCAGGAAGAGGCATCAGCCGGGGAACGCGCGGAAATGGGACTTCCCCCCGAGCCGGAGGGATCCGTCGGCGGAAATGAGCTTGAAGGTGTTCTTTTCTCTATCGGCGGACGAAAGAGACAAATGACCGACTCCGCTCTTATCGACATGGACGACACCGACCCGTATTCGGACGATGAAGACGAGCCGGACAAGCGCGCCGTTTCAGTCAAAAAAACAGTCGATCCGTCGATACCCGCCAATCCGTTCAGCAGAGCTTCCGCAGGCCAGCCGCCTGTCGTCAGAACATCTCGCTCCGTAAAACGTACCGGCAGGAACACTTCGATAGTCGAAAAAGCGAAGAACAAGTTTTCATCCATGGTCTCCGACGCAAAGAGCAGGCGTGATACAAGAAAAGATATCCCCGACGATGAAGATACCGATATTGACGAGACAGCAGTAAAGACAGTACCGGAAAGACCCGTAAAAAAAGAAAGACCGCGTACCGTGACCGAAGCTCCCGCTGTAACGGAGAGACGTCCGTCGAGAAACAGACAGGAGATCGCGGATACTTCCGTGAACACCGCTTCTTCCGCTCCGGACGGAGAGATCCCGGCGCTTGCCGCAAGCCTTTCCGCCGCTCTCGGAGAAAAGGCTGCCGAAATAGTCGAGCAGAATCGCGGCGCTCTTCCGCCGGAGGATACCCCCGAGATATACGATGTCGAGGAGGGAAGCTACGAGGAGGAGGAGTTCGACAATACCGCCACCCGCCTTATGAACGCAGTCAACGACCCGCAGGAGAGAAGCGTTTCCATGCGTGACGACGTTGAAGCCGAGGAGGAAGACCGGCGTGCCGAGCGCCTTATGGCCGCACGCATGAGGCTCAACTACGAGCGTCAGAAGCAGAGCACCCGTACTCTCGCCTATATCCTGATAGCACTGCTGCTCTGCGCGGCGATACTCGGAGCGGCGGCTTACGCTTCCACCTACATCGTAAAATGGGCGCTTGACTTTACCGGAGTAGCTTCCGCAGACTTCAAGATAGACGTGACCATTCCGGATGACGCGAATATCGAGACTGTCGCGGCGATACTTTCCGAGAACAACATCATCAATGACGCAAAATTCTTCAAAATGTACGCCGACTTCGCGGACAAACTAAAAGGCGAGGAAGGAAAGAAGGACTTTATCGCGGGCAAATACACCGTAAGCTCAACCATGTCATACAGCACCCTGCTCTCAATGATGAGAACGAAAGTAAACCAGCAGAAAACTGTGGATATCCGCATTGTCGAGGGTATGACTGCGCATGAGATAGGTCAGCTTCTCGAGGACAACTTTGTCTGCTTCGCGGAGGACTTCGAGAAGTACTATCGCAATATCCAGAACAAGTACGACTTTGAACGCCGCGTCAAAGAAAATCCCCTCAAATACAACCAGCTCGAAGGTTACCTGTTCCCCGATACCTACCAGTTCTACGTCGTGAACTCCATTGAGAACGGCGGAAAGCCGGAGAAAGGTCAGACAGTCGAGGAAGCCTACGAGATAATGAAGAAGGAATCCGAGGAGAACGCTCTCGAAGTCGCAAAGAAGATGTACTCCAACTTCAACAGCAAGATCACC
>JAFZOA010000175.1 GCA_017550775.1 Ruminiclostridium sp.
AAATCTTGTTTATATTATAGCAGTAATTATCTTAATAGTCAACAGAATCGTTCAACAAAATACCGGATTTATTGTATTTTTGTACAATGCGCACAGTGTCGGATTTTCGTTTTGTGCAGTTCTTGTTTCTGCAAGAAGCTTATTACCTAATTTAGTTTACTTAAGAGATTAGCCCGTTTTTTAAGAAACTTTTTGTGCATTTTATACATATAGAGGGCACTTTTCCTGTACGTGCTATACAAATCCTGCATTTCCGGAACTTGATCTGTAACCGAAAAGTAACCGTTTGCAAGCCCGGACAAATCTCCAGAACCGGTCAGTATAGTTGTCTGAGCTCATTATTCCGTGATACAGCAGACAGCGGATATCACTCTTTCCGATCTGCAAAAACACGTATCACAACGGCGAATGAAAGCAGCACAGCGGCATTATAATGTCAAATTTGTTCGTATATCGTCGTTTTTGCTCAAAGCTACAAATCAATTGACATTTATTTGCAACAATACTATAATAAAACTGTTAAGGCTTGTTTAAAATGCCCTGACGACAGATCATATAACGGAGGAAATCAAAATGTTCAAAAAACTTGGTTTGCAGATAGTTTTGTCAACTATCTCAATAGTCATCGTTGTTATTGCGGTCATGCTTACAGTAAGCGTACTCTCATTCCGCAGCTACAACGACAGCATCATGCTCCAGAGAGCAGTCGTAGGTATGCAGGTGCTCGAAGACAAGGTAGATAATGTTTTAAAGGATCTTGAAAACGCATGGTGGATCATCATAGAGGATCCCGAAACGCTTGAATACGTCGCGACAGAAGACGACGAAGGGCTTCAGGCTTGTCTTAAGGAGGAGCTCGATGGAACAGATTATTACATAGTTGTAGCCGACGAGAACGGAAAGGTCACATATCAGACCGCAGATTACCCGTTCAAGAGCTTCGATTACGGCAATGTCGCAAAGGGCAGAGACATAAAGGGAATAGCAAGATGCGACAGCGAGCTTGCCGCAATGTTCTCAAAGGTGGTCGAGACTTCCTCCGGTAACAAGGTGCTCACGCTCGGTCTCAATATGAAGGCGGACGCATGGCTCGATGAAGTCATGAAGATATCCAACTGTGACGCGACAGTATGGAACTGGGATATCCGCTTCGCTACCACGCTCAAACGTGACAACGGCGAGCGTGCGACCGGTACAGACCTCAATGAGGATGTACAGGAAGCCGTGCTCAAAAAGGACGGTACATATCTTGGTCAGCACGATGTCGTTGACAGACACTACTATGTATCCTACCAGACGATGAAGGACTACGACGGCAACATCATCGGCGCTTACTGGGCAGGTGCGGACGCAAGAGACGCTGACTCGGAATTCGGCAAGGTAACGGCGGTCGCTATAATCATAGGCGTGGTAGGCGGTATTGCCGTTGCGCTGTTCATCTTCATCTTCTGCCAGAAGCGTGTTACCGTTCCGCTCAAGCACGCCGAGGAATATGCGAACGAGATGCTCATAGGTCAGCTCTCAAAATCGAACGTGAACTTCAAGTTCGCACAGGACGAGGTCGGATACTTCGTGGAAGTACTTAAGAACGCGAAGGAAGGCATGAGCGGAGTTGTAAACGACTCGTCGCGCATACTCGCTGCAATGGCAGACGGAGACTTCACCGAGACCCCGAGCGTTAAATACCCCGGAGACTTCGAGGATATCGAAAAGAACATACTCAAGATCGAGGACGACCTCGGACTTACGCTCAGCAACATGAACACTTCCTCCGAGGAGGTGCTCACCGGCTCCAACCAGATGGCTGAGGGCTCGCAGTCCCTCGCAGACGGAACGACCAAGCAGGCGTCCGCTATCGAGGAGATCTCCGCGACTATCGCAGAGGTGTCCACACAGATCTCCAATACCGCACAGAATGCGGCGGAAGCAGGTTCTCTCTCCAAGCAGACCCAGGACAAGGTGAACGAGCAGGATGCCGAGATCCAGAACATGGTCCAGGCAATGAACGACATAAGCGACACATCGAAGGAGATCGAGAAGATAATCAAGACTATAGAAGATATCGCGTTCCAGACCAACATACTCGCGCTCAATGCGGCTGTTGAAGCGGCAAGAGCGGGCGACGCGGGCAAGGGCTTCGCAGTCGTAGCCGATGAAGTCCGCAACCTCGCGAGCAAGTCCGCGGAAGCCGCAAGCAGTACCACCTCTCTCATAACCGCGTCGATCGAAGCGGT
>JAFZOA010000176.1 GCA_017550775.1 Ruminiclostridium sp.
CGAATAGTCAAGAAGTGCGAACGGGTGTGCGCCTCCCCACCAGCCGGGGGTGTTGGTCGGATAGCGGCCGTGAGCTGTCCAGGCGTAGCCCTCGTACTCGTCCAGCCTGTAGAACCTACCCACATCCTCCGGGTAGCCCACCGCCTTGAACACGCCCATGTTCTTGCCGCAGGAGAAGACGTAGGCGCCGTCGAACTGGGTGTTGATGCGGATGACGCACTTGACGGTGAACTCTTTCTCGTCGAGCTGCGACGAGGTGAGCTTGGTTGGGCGCGGGTCGAGGAAGTACCGCCAGATAAGAGGTTCGTCCTTGATCTCGGGGATATGCCGTATCGGAATGCGGCTTAGGTTGATTATGTCAAAGTGGCGGTCGAGGAACTCTTCGGTCTTCACTCTCGCCTCTGTATTGTCGTAGAACACGTGGAACGCGTAATGCTCTTTGTACTCCGGATAGATGCCGTAGCCCGCGAAGCCGCCTCCCAAGCCGTTTGAACGGTCGTGCATATATGATATCGACTTTACGATGCTCTCACCGCTTACCCTGTCGCCGTTCCGATTTATGAAACCCGAAATTGCGCAGCCTGCAGGAATACGGACTTCTCCTTCTTTAAAACTCATGACTTGAAAACCTCCCGATGCCGTTTTATTCAACGGAATAATAATATCACTATTTACTGCGTATGTCAACCGTTTTTGCAAGATTAATTTTTATTTCTTGCATTTTTGTAAATCGTTCATAGTTTCAACAGATTCCTGAACAGTTTTTGCAACATTTTCACAAATACAATTCAATTTCTTTGTTGCAAATCAACATTCCATTCTCTCAAAACAGATACAACACATGTATTCAAGCCGCTTTATGAATTTCTGCAAGCCATAACATTCTTACATTCATGCAGGATTACACATATTTATAATTCAAAATCTATTGACAAATCGCCGCGGCTGTGGTATAATACGAACTGTGGAACGGCAAAGGCGCCGATGCAGGGTATCTCTCCCTCATCGGCGCCTTTTGTTCTGCTACAACAACGAAAGGAAACAGCAGCCCGGACTTGCCCGAGCCGCTGTATGATCTGTGATATGCGGAAATTGAACGAAGAATGCGGAGTGTTCGGTGTGTTCTGCGGTAACACCGCCGATGTCGCCCACGAGGTCTACCTCGGTCTTTACGCGCTCCAGCACCGTGGTCAGGAAAGCGCGGGGATATCGGTCTGCGACGACGGCATCATGCGCCACCGCAAGGGTGCGGGACTGGTGCATGAGGTGTTCGGCGAGCCGGAGCTGAAAGAGCTCGGAACGGGCAACATTGCTATCGGGCACGTCCGCTACTCAACCACCGGCGGCGGCGACACCAACAATATCCAGCCCCTCGTCGTCCGTCACATCAAGGGCAATATGTCCCTCGCCCACAACGGCAACCTTACCAACGCCGAACAGCTCCGGCGGAGATTCGAGCTCGGCGGCGCAATCTTCCACGGCACCTCCGACACCGAGGCTATCGCTTATTCGATAGTCGCCGAGAGACTGAAATGCGGCTCAACCGAGGAAGCCGTCGAAGCCGCAATGAACGACATCAAGGGCGCTTACTCCTGCGTTCTCATGACCGCCACAAAGCTTATCGCGTTCCGTGACCCGAACGGGTTCAGACCGCTTATCCTCGGCAGATCGGACGACGGGTACATAGTCGCGTCGGAGTCCTGCGCGATAGAGAGCGTCGGCGGCACAGTCCTGCGCGACGTGAAGCCGGGCGAGATCGTGATAATCGGAAGCGACGGTCTGCGCTCGATAGAGACCCGCTCACAGCGCTCCGTCTGCGTTTTCGAGTACATATACTTCGCACGCCCCGACTCCGTTATCGAGGGGATACCGGTGCAGGAATGGAGAGTGAACGCCGGACATATGCTCGCAAAGCGCTCCCCCGCAGACGCGGATATCGTCATCGGCGTGCCGGATTCCGGGCTTGATGCGGCACTGGGCTACTCCGAGGAAAGCGGCATACCCTACGCCACCGGCTTCGTGAAGAACCGCTACATAGGTCGAAGCTTCATTCAACCCAAGCAGTCCGACCGCCGCGATGCCGTGA
>JAFZOA010000177.1 GCA_017550775.1 Ruminiclostridium sp.
AGCACGGGATGTGCCCTTTATATCAAACGGAATTTTAACCGCTCAATAACTTTTTGTTGTTCTCACTCCGCCGAAAGCGGAAAAGAACGATATTTTCCGAAAACCGCATCTTGTGCTTTATTTCTGCGGGTTGAGCAGGAAGTCGTCGATAGTTCCCCACGAGCCTTTTCCTGCTTCAAAATAAGCTCCTATCGTAAGGACATCGCCCTCTTTCACAACTATATCCGTGATCTTCGGGTGCTGCCATACGGCGTATCCCGAGAGCTCGGCGTGCGCCCTCTGCTCAGCGGTCTCGTCATCGCCGGTATAGGCGAAGATATAGATGTTCTGACCTTCTTCGCCGCTGTCAATACCGCCTTGTATCGAAGCGGTGAGCGAATAAGTTCCCGCCGGCATGCCGGTGATTTCCTGATACGCGCGGAACTCGGTCTTTGTCTCGCCCCAGAAGTGCAGAGCGTATTCTCCGGTCACAGCGTCAAGCGCCTTCTTCTGGAAATCTATCTGCGTGGTCGTGTCGTTGAAGTTCTCTATCTTCCACATCAGGCGGTCTTCGTCCTCGAAGCTGTAGTTCACGCAGTAATTCGCATCGACCATAGCGACCCTGCACACGGTATCCATACCGCCCGCGGTACCCTTTACAGTGTAGGTCTGCGGCTCGCCGTCCGTCATCGCTTCAAGGTCCGCTGGCTCCCACGTTACATCTATCGCCTTTTCGCTTCCGTCAGAGTATATAGCGTAAGCTTTGTCCGGAAGTACTATCGGCTCGCCGAGTTTTACCGAAATCTCGCTGTCTTTTATCGCGTCGGGGACTGCTTCAATCTCATTGCCGGTCTTTACAAGAGCCCATGTTTTGAGAGATTCGAGAGGCTTTCCGCTGAAATCGAACATCGCCTGATTTTCCCACGAACAGCCGCCGTAATACTTGCCCGCGTCGTCGGGATCATATTCGGAAGCGTAGCTTGAAGCCCAGCCGGATCCGTTTTTCTCCCACAGCGCCGAGCGTTCTTCCCACGTTTCTCCGGGAACGGGCAGCCACGCGGCTTCCCACCAGAAAACGCCGATACCGCTTTTGCCGATCTTTGTGACCGCTTCTATAACGTCGCGAAGCTCGCGGGATTGTCCCTGCACAGTGAACGGATACGGCTTTTCGTAGTTGACAACGTCGCCTATGCTGTTGCCGCTTCCGTCGCCGTCAGCCAGCGTGTATGCGTAGGACGTTTCGGCGACCATTACTTCCTTGCCGTATTTTTCGGAGATCTGCGACAGAACGGAGGTAAGGTTGTCGAGCGTTCCGTGCCAGTAAGGATAGTATGATGAAGCGAAAACGTCATAGTCAAGCTCATAGTACGCGAGTTTAGAAGCATAGTTGAGCATTCTGTCAACGGATTCGGGATTCGTGAAATGAACAGCCACCTTCGCATCCGGGAAGATCTCGCGCACCGCGCGTGAACCCTCTGCCATAAGATAGTATATATTCATCCATATCTTCTCGCCGCTCATCTTGCCGTTGGTTTCGTTGCCGAGCTGTACCATACCGACATCTGCGCCCGCGTCCTTTAGTTTATTTAGACAGTCCTTCGTGTATTCATAAAGTGCCTGCTTCTTTTCGTCTATTTCCATACCGACCCACGCCTTCGGGCACATCTGCTTCGACGGGTCAGCCCAGAAATCCGAATAATGGAAATCCGCGAACATTTTCATTCCCGCGTCCGCTGCGCGCTTTCCGATGATGCAGGCGGTATTTATGTCACAGTTTCCTCCGCCGTATCCGTTTCCGTCTGCATCGAACGGGTCGTTCCAGATGCGCACGCGAATGTAGTTGACGCCGGACTGTTTCAGCGTATCGAAAAGATCGTGCTCTTCGCCGTCCCAACCGTAGAATTTCACGCCGGATTCTTCGAGCGCAATTACGCTTGAAATGTCACAGCCGAGCGCAAAATCATCGGATAGTCCCTCGACTTTTTTGACATAAAGGCTGTCGCTCGTTATGCTGATGCCGGTTTTCTCATCGTTTGCGCCGTTATCATTATTCTCAGCCTTGCTTTCCGCAGGTGCTCCGCCAGAGCAAGACCCTGCCGCAAGCATAGATGCCGAGGTGAAGAGTGCGAATATGATCCTTGATAAAGTGCCGGTTCTTTTCATAAAATTCCTTCTGAAGCGCTCTGATGAGCTTATGTCCTTTTGCGGAACGGCAATTGCGCCGTTGTTGGTCTTCACTTGCGCAACGTTCGCGCAAATCCCTGTTAATGCTATAATATCACATAAAAATCATTGTGTCAATCGACACTTTGAATAAGCGCGTGTGAAAAAAATTGTGAATAAATCACAAAAGCGGCTTCGATTCGCGCGACGAAGAATATGAAATGCGCAAGTGATTGCGCAAACCGGTGCAGAAATACCGCGCTGCAGCAGTCTGCGGCGCGGCAAATGCGGTTATTTGTATCAACCCGGGGCGGAATACGACATACCCTCTGAGAGCTCAACTCCGGGCTCCATAGCGGCGGGGTACTGGTTGGCACCGTCGCTAAATATCACGAGAGCGCTGTCCCATTCCTCAGCAAGCGTATAGCTGTATGTTCCGTCGGGATCGCGAGTCATTTCCTCGCCCGGCCATACAGCGTTCTTTTTTACGGGCGACACAGTCTCGTTGTAGATATAGACATATATCGTGTCTTCCCAGCTTTCGGGCTTTGTGAAGGTTATCGAAGCTCCTGCCGGAACAGTCTGTTTATCGGCGAAATAGTAAGTCATCACAGTACGCTCTCCGTTGGCGGATGTTGCTGAGAGTTTCAGAGTTTCCGTTCCTGCGGGTATGTCGATCTGACTGCCGTCCGTGAAACTCTGTTCCTTGCCGCCGAGCTCATATACACCGATCTGCGCGCCGGAAACATGCAATACAACAGACAAGCTTCCGTCGATCACGAACGTGTCGGTATTGAGCGACACCTCCGGCATCGGAGCCTTTTCTTCATATCCCTCATTATAAAGAACCGCTATGCTGTCGGGAGCAAGCGTTCCCGTCAGTATTCCGTCCTTCACGTTGAATTTTCCGTTTGTGCCGCTTCTGTCAGTATATTCTCCGTCCGGCAGACTGCATTTCTCCGAGATATTGTTGTCATTCTGTTTGTAATGCACGAGCACGGCACCGGAATTTCCTCTGCTTATCATAAGTACAGCGTTATCAGAGCTGTTTTTCATTTCGGTCGGTTTTCCGGTCATGGCTTTGCGGAAGTTGTTGACTGCCGATACTTCCTTTGACTTATAAAGCGGACTTCCCGCCGCACCGATGCGGTTCATCTTGCCCCAGCGGTCAAGCGGTACGGCACCGTAGGGCCTGTCAAAAAACAGCGGGGTCCCGTCGCCGCGTCCGGCTATTACAGCCCAGCAGAGCACTATCTGCGTATCCGTAAAGTTCACCGTCGAACCGTCGGTGTAGTTGTCGTGAGATTCCACCCATGTCACCACATCAGAGCTTCCGCCGACCATAAAGTCGCTGAGCATATCCGCGTTAAGCATTCTTCCCTGTGTCAGTCCGCGCAGACGCTTTCCGTATTCGCTCGCGGTAGTCCTTCCTATCGTATCGATATACTGCTCTATGCGGTCGTTGTCGCCTTGCAGCACCTCACCATACCTGAATACCGGCTTTGATGTCTCGCTCGTCACACGTTCCCAGAAATTGTTGGGAACATTCTCGTCCGTTCTGATATCGTCCGGAAGCGCGATATGCTTTGCTGCGTCGAAACGGAATCCGTCTGCTCCGTCATCTATAAGACGGTTGAGGTAAGCGATGAAGTAATCCTGAAAACCGCTGTTTTCTGTATTAACGTCCGGAAGACCCGAAAGCGAGTAAGATGTACATTCGATCCTGCTCGAATAGTTTGAGATCTTCTTTGAGTAGTTCTTGTGATACAGCCCTTCGATTCCGCCTGCGGCATCTATCAGCGACTGTGATACCGCAGAAATATCCCCTGCAGTGTGGTTCGGGACGACATCCACTATCACCTTTATCCCGTATTTGTCCGCTTCGGAGCACATATCTTTGAATTCTTGCTCGGTACCGAGCTGATAATTTCCTACTGTCCAGTCTGTGGGCTGATACTGATAGTACCATTTGCCCTTGCCCATGAGCTGCATGCCGCCGTTGCCGCCGGCTATGACTTCGTTGGCAGGAGAAGTCTGCACAGCGGTATATCCCGCCGCAGCAATATCCGCCATGCTTTCGCGTATGGTATTGAACGACCAGCACCACGCGTGAAGTATGACACCCTCCGCAATTTCGTCGGAATCAGGTTCCGTCGGAGCGGCTGTGGTTTCCGAGCCCGATGGTACCGTCGGCGTTTCTTCTTTTTGACAACCGCTGATGCAAACGATGAATGCGGTCAGTACCGCAATTAGGTTTCTGTGTTTCATGATCTTTACCTCAAACTCATGATGTTATTACGGCTAAGGTATAACATACTATCGAAGATTCTGCAAGTCACAGCGCTTGGCGTTTCAAGTATCTTGTTTCTCATTGAACAATAAAGTTCCTTATTGTCGTCGCTGCTGTCGGTGTCGGACAGCCTCCCGATAAGAGATCCACTTACTTTTCAGAATTAATATATATGGTCCTGCCGACCAGTGATGCGATATATTCTCCGCGTGTATACATGGTGTTATCCGCTTCATGGAGAAGAAAACCGTATATTGTATTATGAAAGAATATCGGGAATACCGCAAATGCACTGCATTCCGAAGACAAAGTTCTGTGTGAGAAGATCTCACTTACACGACAATTACCGCGTTCTTCAGGAGGCAGGTAATAGTAACAGAAAACTGATAAAAATATATATTAATATGCAAAAAATGCGCAGCAATCGAAGCTGCGCACGAAAAATGCAGCTCGGGATTGCTTGCGACACAATACTTTAATACACATTATCTGGAATCAGTATGCGTATAG
>JAFZOA010000178.1 GCA_017550775.1 Ruminiclostridium sp.
ATCAGGTAAAGATCTGGAGACGTTCGTTCGACGTACCGCCTATGGCACTCACTGAGGACGACCCGCGCAACCCGCGCAAGGACCCCAAGTACAGAGATGTTGACCCGAAGCTCCTTCCGCTTCAGGAAAGCTTAAAGACCACTATCGAGCGTGCAGTTCCGTACTTTGAGCAGGAGATCAAGCCTCAGATGAAGGCGGGCAAGCGTGTTCTCATCGCAGCACACGGCAACTCTCTCCGCGCACTCGTAAAGTACTTCGACAATATGAGCGACGAGGATATCATCAACGAGAATATCCCGACAGCTATCCCGCTCGTTTACGAGTTCGACGATAACTTCAAGGTAATAAGCAAGAGCTACCTCTGCGACCCCGAGGAGTTAAAGGCGAAGATGGCCGGCGTTGCAAATCAGGGCAAGGCTAAGTGATCGGCGCTTACTCGCTTTTGGGGAAAAACCTTTTCCGTGGAAAAGGTCTTTCCCCAAGCCCCTTTTCCAAAAGGCTTTTATAAAAGTATGACCGCTTCTGTTGTGTGCAGAGGCGGTCTTTTGGTTACATTCCGTAACCTTTTTTTATTATCTGTAACCGCTTCGTAATCGTATTGTAACCTGAATAAGGTTGAATACCCGATCGGTTCGTGATAAAATAAAAATCAGAAAAAATTGTAACTTTTTGTCTCTTCGCGGAGTGTTTTATACAGAACACTCAGAAGGGAGAGATCTGGATGAAGAAGTTTACAGCTTTTCTGGCTATGATATTCATTTGTGCAGCTATTTCCGGCTGTGCGGAGACCAAAGTTCCCGCGTCCGGCGGAAAAGAGACTGTAACATCGGCGGAAACGTCCGTATCGACAGTTCCGGTCGATGAGAGCGCTCCGGCGGAAACGACCGCCGCGGATTACAAGAGCGCTGAAGAGCTCAACGCATACTATTCCGAACAGGAGGAGAGAGACGGCAATATCTGCGACGCGCTTTATTATCACGCCGAGGATAACGTGAAGCTCGCAATATTGCGCTGTAAGGGTAAGCTTTACGCGTGCTGCTCAGAACCCGTCGAGACCTGCGGATGGACGTATATGTACATGGACGACCTTCCGCTCGATGACGGCGAGCTCGGATTTCTCACCGCAGATGTGGTCTTTGAGTCGGGCGGAGAGGACGGAAGATGCAACGTTCCCAATATCCGCAGGCAGATAAGCTTTGAAAAGACGGATACAGCGCATTTTCTCGAATTCCGCGAGCTTCCGTACTGGACAGAGGGCGATTCGTGGAAGAATAATATGATGACTTTTGCGGACGGGGATAAAACATACCTTATAGCACGTTTCAGCGGCGGTGTTCCGATAGAGACTGCTGACGGAAGCCGTAAATATGAGCAGTACAACAGCTGGTTCGTTTTCCTTGACGGAAAAACCGTCGGAGAGTATGCGTATGATAAGTACACGCTCAAGGATGTGGTAAGGCTGATTTCCGGCGAGACGCTTGAGAACGCAGGTTATGACACAAAGATTATGGACAGGAATTCGTTTCTTGTCTTTCGCTGCGGAGATGAGTATTACTTCTTCGGCAAAAGCGCGTCAATGAACAGTTTCCCGACGATTCTCTATAACACGCGATTCGAGAATAAGCTTCCCGGCGGGTACGAGCTGAATGACGGCGGCTGCGCGTTCGTTTGCGCGGATATAAAACTGCTAAACGGAAATGAGCTTGTGAACGCGCCGATGATAAGCGAGATTTCGTTATTTGAAGAGTGCGGCTATGACAGGCTTACAATGGAGATACCGATATCTCCGGTGCCCGATTATTATGCAAGGTGCGAATATGACTTCAAAAACGTTATGTTCGACAGAAATATGGCAGGAACATGGCTCGTAATAGTCAGCGACGGAAGATATGAGCTGTTCCTCGAAAGCTTCACGGACGGAGTAACGAGCCGTGAGCATGTCGGGACGGCGGATTCGCTTGAAGAAGCTAAATGCTTCATTGACCAAAAGGGGAATGTAAGATGAAAAAGAAGATAACTGCGATAGTTCTTTCGGCTTCGGCAATAATGATGCTCTCGTCCTGCGGGAAAAGTGTTCCGGAAGCCGGCAAAAAAGTACCGGAAACGAGCGTGACAACACCGGTGGAGACGACACTCACAACACCGGAGACGACTGTCACAACGACCAGGACAACAGCGGTGATATACGACTAGCTTTACAGTACGTCCGAAAAGAACGTTGAGCTCGTGATATTCCGCGTGGGCGACAATTATATCTCATTCGCGGAAAAGGACAAGGGCGATTACTATGCGTGGAAGTTCGTTGAGGGGATAGCTCCCGGCGGGCTCGACATACCGGACGGCGGCTTTGCCCGCGTAAAGGCTGATGTGACATGGCTTTCGGGCGGTATAGCCGGATTTATGGAAAACCCGCAGATAGACAGGATAATAAGCACGGAACCTGCCGGTCTTGACGAGATGATAGATTACTGCGGTATAGAGAACTATGACCCGCAGAGCGAATCTCCGTTATATAACCGCCCGCTTGTTTACAATGATTATCTCATTATCGACCTTTACGGCGAATGTCACGTTTATCGCGGCGGCGAGACTGTCGTAAAAGATGGAACGAATGAAGATGTCGAAAAGGCGATAGGC
>JAFZOA010000179.1 GCA_017550775.1 Ruminiclostridium sp.
CGAGGTCAATGGGAACTCAAAAAGCTGACCCCAAACGAATATTATGATTATGTGACCACCGGAGTATATCCACTGCCAACATTTAAATCAGATTAGCTGTGTTCTGTCTTACCGGTGTCCGCAGAATGGGGTACACTTTAGACAGTAACGGTCAGAGAGAAAGCATTACCGTTTTTGTAGAAGCCCATTACTTTGGCTGTTCCCGCCTTCAGTGCTTTCAGTTCGCTGAGGGAGGTAGCTCTGACAATAGAGGAGTCTCCTGTCACCACTCTGTCCGGCAGACCGAGATCGCCGTACAGATTCCTGATGCTGTAGGATTTTCCGGCTGTGAGAGTGGTCTTTTTTTCGAGCTGTTTCCCATTTGACGACAGGAATATATACAGCATCGGCTTGATATAGTCGTTTTTGGCGATCCTGAGTTTAAGGTAATATGTGCCTGTATTTACGTCTATGGACGTGTACAGAAGCTGCTCCAGCATTCCGGAGGAAACGAGCTTTTCCGAGCTGTTATACAGCTCATATTTGCTGGAGCTTCCGGCACTCCATTTTCCGTCAGTGAAAAATTTTATTGTGCCTTTTCTTGCTATGGGAAGTCGGTATCTGAAAATACGGTCATCGGCGGGATTCTGATATATGTTCTTATCGGTGCAGCTTGCCCATGAGGTCGCAGTCCTGAGGGCAGAGTCGAATTTTGTCGTTGTCATGGCAGATGTGGTCGTTGCAGTCGGTTTTGAAACAGACGAACCGTCTTTTATATTGAGCTTGAACTTCGCCACATTGCCGTTTTTGAAATAGCCTGTGACATTGACCGTGCCGGTATCATGACAAGTGACCCGGCAGTTAACGTCGGTATTTTTCCCCGTGTACTCTACCTCGGCTGTGTCGGGGTCGTCGCTCAGCCACACCACATCTCCGACGTATTTCATATCGCCTAAGCTCTCGGCGTACGATCCCAGCTTGTATGTGCTGCCCTTTTCGACCGAGAAGGTCTTTGACAGGGTCTTGCCGGATGCGCTGGTATAGGTGTATCCGAAAGCGTCTGCGGTCTCACCGTACGCGACAGTCACGAAAAGATAATGAACGCCGCTCCAGCTGTAGCTCTTGCCGCCGGCAAGGCTTATGGTCGTTCCGTTCTCTATAAGCTCTCCGGCGGAGTTGTAGAGGCGGTACCGGCTCTTGGTGGTAAGGTCATAGCTATGGGAGAAAAATCTGACCGTTCCTTTTCCCTTTGTGGTAAGGTCGATCTTGATAATTTGTCCCAGTCCGTTATCCTTATACATTAAATTTTCCAGTTTTATTGTGGAATTTGGAGAAAGGGACGAAGCTTTCTGTATTACCTCCTCCGGCGTGAAATCCTTTTTCCAGTAGCCGGCGCTCGACTGCGCCGTCAGGGACACGGACTGCGGCAGGACCGGACTTGCGGCGACCATCACGGCAACCATTATAGCAGCTGCAATTTTTTTCAACAGTTTTTTCATAAAAAAACCTCCCATCATAATTATACTTGATCCCGATCAAAATGTTTAATGATCAGTCGGACGATGTTCCGTTATCCTGATTCGACGCCTCCTTGTCTTACATATTTCGACCCGACCTCTTATCAACATTCTGAAAACGTAGTTTTATTATATCATACCGCAGGAGCGCAGCGTCCAACTTTTTTCCTTGAAATTTCCGACTGAATATGTTATCATATAGCGTAGAAAAGAGGGGAATAGAAATGTCAGCCGAGATACAACTCAGCAATAACACAGAGTACGATAAAATAAGATACGGTCACATGAGCCCTGTCGACGCGGCAGCATACCTGCGCGGCAGTGATATCACCGTCAGAAGCTTTTCGGAGACCCTGAAAGCGATGTACCCGAAAAAGGATATTACGACGCGGCTCACAGAGCTGTTTGCGGCGGCGAGACCCGAAATGTCCCCGGACGCCCCCGCAAGGAAGATACGCAACTGGCTTTCCGACAGGAACCAGCCGCAGAACAGGGAAGATATTTTCATGACAGCGTTTGCGCTGGGACTGACAGAGAACGATCTCGACAGACTTCTTGGACTTTGCACCGACTACGGCATACAGTACAGGGACGGCAGGGAGCTGACGTTGGCGTGGTGCCTGAGAAAAGGCTTTGATTATTTCTTTGCGGACAGTCTGTACCGTTCGCTGCCAACATACGATAACAGGAACGCCGGAAACGAGCTTCCGGCAGCGGTGACGCGTGAGATATATGACGCTTTCGGATACGCGGAGAACGAGGACGAGTTCAGACAGCAGTACAATAAGCATCTCGGCAGCTTCGGTCAGCTTCATGTGAGAAGCTACCGCTATTTTGAAGAATACTATAGCAATCTTGTAAAGCCGGATTCGGCAATTAATATCGACGAAAGAAAATATTCCGTCGATACCCTTATAGACAAATATCTGAAGCTCGGTATGATCTACGGCAGAGACCGTGCGAAATATTCCGTTCTTCAGAAGATCGTCAAGAAGAACTGGCCGAACGCCACCGCGATAAAAAACATAAAAAACAGGCATAAAGACGTTCCGAGAAAGCTTCTGCTCCTGTTGTACATAGTGACCGAAAACAACATATCCGATTCTGCGGCTCCGGCGGAGGACGGCATTGCGGATCACTGGGATACCGTGAACGCGATACTTACCGACTGCGGAATGGCTCCTCTCGACCCGAGAAACGCCTTTGACTGGATCATTCTCTACATACTTTCGGCAAATCCCGAGGAAGTCATGAGCGACAAGCTCGAAACGGTGATAAATGAGCTTTACGGAAATATTGAGGCATAACAAAAACAGGCTTTGCGGCAAGTACCGTAAGGCCTGTTTTTATCTGTACTCTATATAGACCGGCTCTTCACCGAACGCGTCATCCGCGATCACGCAGCCTGCCGGGATCGACACGCTTTTCAGCATAAGACAGCCCTCGAATGCCGCGGAGCGTATCTCCTTAACGCTGTCGGGTATCGTAAGCTTTTTCAGAGATGTACAGTATGCAAACGCTCTTTCCTCTATGACCCCGACTCCCTCGGGGATGATAACACCGTCAAGAGAGCCGCAGCCCTCGAAGACCCCTTTCTTTATGACGGTCAGTTTTTTCGGCAGAGTTACATGACACAGGGATTGACAGAACCGGAAAGCCCCTTTCCCGATATCGGTAACGCTGTCCGGGATCTCGAGGGAGGCGTTTTCGGAAGCAAAATAACAGCCGTCAAACGCATATTCACCTATTGCAGTCACACCGTTCGGAATTGTTAAAGCATCCAGTGATGCCTGCCGGAAGGTCATAGGGCTTATTTCGTTAAGACTCGCTGGAAGCTCAAGCCTGCCCTTTATCACCGCGCAGTTGAAGGCGTAATCGCCTATCTCCCGTATACTGTCGGGGAGATGAAGCTCTTCCAGCGAATCGCACATATTGAAGCACATTATGCCTATGCGCTCCGTGCCTTCGGGGAGTACAACTGTCTTTAAGCTGCGACATTCCGTGAACGTAAAATTCCCCAGTTCTTTAAGCCCCTTGGAAAATGCCACCTTGCTGATATTCCAGTGTATATCATCGGATGGGAACGGATAGACGCCTATGCCGCCGAAATCGGCAAATTCGCCGGTCTCAATGCTCTCCCGCTGCAATTCCTCAAAGCGTTCAAGGTCAAATGACGTAGCGTCAAATTCCGTGACCGTGTATCCGTCCAGCTCGGGCGGAACGTATATCTCCGTATCGTTGCCTGTGTATCGGTCTATCACCGCGCCGTCCGCAGTAACATAATAATGAAAGCTCTCCGGAACCGTATATATCACGGTTTCCGTCGTCGCGGCGAGAATACCATACACCAGCGCTCCGCCCGCAAGAGTTACCGCAAGCACCGCCGCCGCGATCACTGCAGCAGTCTTTATTTTTCTGCGCCCGGAGCTTCCTGCGTCGGGCAGCTCCTTTTTATACAATGCCTCGTACATTTCCGCCGCGGTTTTAAATCTGCCGCCGGAACGCACGCTGAGCGCTTTCATCAGAGCCTTCTCCTGCGCCGCGGAGATATTCACTCCCGACGCTGAAGGCGCGGGGAGCTTGTCTCCCGCAAGCCGCTCCAACACCGATGTCGGCGGTATTCCCGTCAGGCAGCAATATAATGTCGCCGCCAGCGAGTAGATATCCGTCCACGGTCCCTGACCCTTTGAACGGTACTGCTCTATCGGAGTGAAATCCTTTGTGACAAATGATGTAGCCGTCTTGTCCCACTCGGAGCTGTCCCGTGCGCTGCCGAAGTCCAGCAGATTCGTAGTTCCGTCCGTTATCATTATATTATCGGGGGATATATCTCCGTGTATAAATCCCTTTGTGTGAAGCTCCGACAGCGCCGCGTACAGCGGCTCTGTAATCTTGAAAAGCTCGTCTGCGGGTATCCGCCCTCCGTGCTTCTCGGAAAGCGCTTTCAGCGTTACGCCGTTCACATATTCCATTACAAAATACGCTGTATTGTTTTCCTCAAAGTAATCTCGCACACCGACGATCACCCGACCTCCCAGTTGGGCAGCGGTGCGGGCTTCCCTCAGAAATCTTTTCTTTTCATGGTCAAGCCGCTTGCTGTCAGACACGGTCTCCGTGAATACATCCGTTGATGACAATGAGCGTTTTGCGATGCTGCGTGGGTAGAATTCCTTTATCGCGACCCGCAGAGCAAGCCGCTCGTCATAGCCGAGATATATGATACCGAAGCCGCCTTCGCCGATCACCCTGCCGACAGTGTATCTGCCGGCAAGGACATTTCCCGCAGGGAGATGATGCGCGGCGGCAACATAGCCTGCACAGTCCGGGCAGCAGGAATCTGCCGATATTTCGGAAAAGCAATATTTACATGGTCTCCCCGGCAATCTATCTTTATTCATTATCTTCGTTAAGAATGGAATTTATTTTCTCTTTGAGATCCGGCAAATCCATTGTAGCCGTGTTATAAATATCCTCCATGCGCAATGTCTGATACTTATGAGCGGCAATATCTCTCAAGCCGGCAATTGCTTTCCACGGTACCTCCTTATTTGAAAGCCGGAATTCCTCGGTCAAATTTTTAACAAGCTCTCCTATATAGATGACAGTCATACCAACTGCTCTTTTTAATTTCTCATCGGCAAGAAAAGTCTCTAAATCTGCAGTACCAAGCATTTCAAACGCAACATCAATCTCGGACAGGATTTTAGTGAGAATAACACGGTCTTTACGCTGCATAAACTTCGATCTCCTTGTCTATCTCAATCATGTCTGTATTCTGTATCGGACCGTGAATAACATCAACATCGGTTTTGAGTATTTCTTCGAGACGTTCTTTAATTAAGGAAAGCGTTATCAATGTAATCGGCTTACTGAACTCCATTATCAGATCAACATCACTTTTATCGGTTGAAGTCCCGTTTGCTCTGGAGCCAAAAAGAACGGCGCGGCTGATCGGATAATCATCTGCGACAGCTTTAACTGCATTTCTGATATCCTCTATAGTCATAGACACTCCTCCTCTGTTAGTATTTTCTTTAAATATTATACCACAAAAAGCCGCAACAAACAATAGAAAAATGCTCAATTCTCCCCGAATTGAGCATAAAATATTTTAAGCTATTTCAGAATAAAACAAGTCTGATAGCGCTTGAACTAACAACGCAGAAACTTACCAGCTCACTTTAGCTAACAAAATTTTCATCAAAATTTACTTCCCGACCTGTGGACATATACTTCAATTATTATAACAATTTGAACATTGGTAACTTGATTAACAGTCAACCGATCGAACTAAATAGGAATGTGTAGCTTGCACAAACCGGAGCAGCATTTGTTGTTATAGTTCACAAAGGTTTTAACGTCCAAAATCGTTATATAAGCAAAACGAAAAATCCCTCAACCTGCATGGTTAAGGGATTTTCGTGGCTCCTGTTAC
>JAFZOA010000180.1 GCA_017550775.1 Ruminiclostridium sp.
AATCTGACTTTAAAGTGCTTTACATTTTTGAGGTTTTGTGCTATAATAATAACGCAAGCAATTTTGTAAGGCACTTTCCTTTGCAGAAAGGATATGTCTTATGAAAAAAGTTTATTGCTTATACAGAGTTTCTACAAAGAAGCAGGTCGATGTCAATACCGATGATATTCCGATGCAGAAGGTCGAGTGTCACAGATTTGCGGAGGCGCAGGGCTGGGAGATTGTGAAGGAGTTCTCGGAAAAGGGTGTGTCCGGATTTAAGGTTCACGCAGATGACCGCGATGCAATTCAGAAATTGAAAAAAGCTGCACTCAATCACGAGTTCGATATTCTGTTGGTTTTTATGTTTGACAGAATAGGCAGAATAGACGATGAGACCCCGTTTATAGTTGAATGGTTCGTCAACAATGGTGTCGAGGTCTGGAGTGTCAAGGAAGGAGAGCAGCGATTCGACAGTCACGTTGACAAGCTCATGAATTACATCAGGTTTTGGCAGGCTTCGGGGGAGAGCGCAAAAACATCGCTGCGTATAAAAACGCGCATGAAGCAACTCGTTGAAGAAGGTCACTACACTATGGGAGTGGCTCCTTACGGGTATAAGTTTGTCAAGCGCGGACGTAAGAATAAGAAGGGCAACGATGTCGGAGATCTTGTGATAGATGAGGAAGAAGCTAAATACGTCAGACTCGTCTTTGATTTGTGTGTGCGTGAAAACAAGGGAACCTATGTTATCGCGAGAACGCTGAATGATATGGGCGCGCGTACACATAACGGTGTGAAGTTTCAGGCGAACACTATAAATCATATGCTCTCCTGTAAGACCTACACCGGGTATCTTGTTACAAGACAGGCTTCCTCTCCTAAGCTCGATGAACTTGTGATCGTTGATGAGGACACTTGGAACAGAGCCCAGAAAATCCTTGAGCAGAGAAAAATCACAAATGAAGCGAATCGCCGCATACCGAAGAAAACCGAGGGTCAGACACTTTTATCGGGAAACATCTTCTGCGGTGAATGCGGGGGCAGAATGGTTTCGACAACATACCGTCACGAATATACGAAGAAGGACGGTACAGTTGCAAACTATGGCTGTACGAAGTATATCTGTTATCATCGGACTCGCAAGCTCAATAGCTGCACATCTCAGGCGACATACGATGCTTCAAAGATCGACAATGCTATAATGAAGGTGGTCAGGGATATGTTTGTGCATATCAATGATGTACCGGAAACCGATCTGATAGAACAGAGATACCGTGACAGTCTCAAAGAAGCGAAGCATGAGCAGAAAGTTCAGAAGCTCGCGCTTGAAAAGCTCAACGGTCAGCTCGAAAAGTTACAGCTTGAGATCGGTAACGCTCTTGTGGGTGAAAGTGCGTTTTCTGCTGAGGATCTCTCGAATAGTATCAAGACGGTCAAGGCAAAGATAGCAGAAGCCGAGCAGAAACTCGAAGAAGCCGAAAGGCAGGCAAACGCAAGCCGCAGTGATGCGGAAAGTATCTTACCCATGTTTAACCGTTTTATTTCATGGGCAGAAGAATTTGACAAAAGCTCCATTGAAGGCAAGAGAGCTATTATGTGCGAGCTTATAGATCGTGTGAATGTGTACAGAGGGTACAGGATAGAGGTCGTGTTCAATAGCACTTATGAGCAGTTCTGTAATGACTGGTGCTTGTCGGATATTGATATCGCGTGAAGCGAAAAAACGGTGAAAGTCAACCGGTTTACGAATGTAGATTTTTTGAACCGAAAATTGTGCAACATTAACAAATAGCCAATATGATTACCTAAAGAGTATTCGGTTGTAGATTATTGGCTCCTGACAACAATTAAATAACAGTAAAGCAAAAAGCTCGGCGCAATTTTGGATGCGCCGTGCGAAAATAGTAAGATTTTACAGCATTTGAATAAGGCTGGTAGAGCGCTTGACTGTTAATCAAGATGTCACTGGTTCAAGTCCAGTAGCGGGAGCCAAGAAAATCCCTTAACCAAGCGGTTTAAGGGATTTTTCTTTTTGAAAAACTAACGACAATCGCAACGCAGAAATCCGTCAATACTTACAAAGATATTTGTACAGTATCGACAAATCAAACGCCGGTTGACAGGTCACTGTTAATCACAAAAAATTCAAATGATTTTATAGTTCGTACAGCACCTATACTCGTCGCAAATTGGAAAAAGCCTCCTGCACCGAAGTGAAACCACTTCTTCGCAGGAGGCTTTTTTGTTCCATAGCATAAATCAGATCGTTTGTCAAGGGTTTTCGAGAAATTTCTTGAAAAATCCTTGTCAACTGTTATTAGCAACAAAATTTGAAAACATTTTTTATTCAAGTAGTACAATCTCTTTTCTTATAAAGTTCTCCTTCATTTCTCGCTCCTGCATCGAGTGTTTACCTCGGTGTGGGAGCCTTTTTCTTTCCAATACACAAATCGCTTAAAATGTCAAGCGGTTTTTACAATATTTCTGATATACAAAATCAACAAAATTTCGATATATAAATTGGAGGTACATACAAATGGCAAAGTTTAATGTTGAACGCGTGCAGGGTTATACAGTTATGAGCAACTTTCATCTTCGTGACAGCAGGCTGTCTTTAAAAGCAAAGGGGCTTATGTCGGTTATGCTATCGCTGCCGCCGGAGTGGGATTACTCTCTCCGTGGGCTTGCAGCAATAAGCCGCGAAAGCATTAGCACGATCAGCACTGTCGTCAAGGAACTTGAAGAACTCGGATACATAGAGCGCTATCAGGAGCGCGAGTCCAACGGCAAGCTGGGCGGCGCTGTGTATAACCTCTATGAGAAGCCTAAAAGCGGCTTACCGTGTGCGGATTCACCGTGTACTGAAAAACCGAACACGGTAAATCCGTGTCCGGAAAAACCGCGTTCGGAAAATCAGTCGCAATTAAATAAATACAAATTAAATACTAAAAAATCAAATAAAGAAGCATCAATTACTCAATCAATCAATCCGGCGGCAAGCAGCGAAAGCCAAATTGATTGGATTGATAGGATTGAAGAAACACGCGCTCTTGTCAAGGATAATATCGAATACGACGTTATCAGTGGTCAGTATGAAAAAGAACAGCTTGACGAGATTGTTGAGATTATGACTGAGGTTATCTGTACTTCAAGGGATATGATTACTGTCGGCAAGCAGGATATGCCTGCGGAAACAGTCAGAAGCCGCTTCCTGAAAGTCAACAGCGAACACATTGATTACATCTTTTGGTGCTTGAAGCGTAACACAACGAAGATCAGGAACATCAAGGCGTATCTGACAACGGTTATCTACAACGCCCCGGCAACTATCAGCAACTTCTATGCTGCAGAGGTCAATCACGATCTGAACGGAAGTAATTAAAAAAGGCTGCCGCACCTTTCGATACGGCAGTCCTTGTTTTAAGGTCTTATGCGATTGCGATATACTTGTTTTCGGGAAGCTGTTTCTGCGGCTCTTTCTTAGGAATTTCCAGTTTCAGAACACCGTTCTCGAATTTTGCCTTGACATCTTCCTGAGTTACGGACTC
>JAFZOA010000181.1 GCA_017550775.1 Ruminiclostridium sp.
CCGCCGTAGATAGCGAGACCGCCGTCATGTATCATCGTGAATGTTGTTATGAAGTCGTATTTGAACGTGTTCTCGGGGTTTATGTTCCAGAATATGACATAGAACACTCTTGCACCGAGAAATCCGGCTATGCCGCCGAAAAGCGCGACATCAAAGATATCGTCGCTCGTAAGGCCGAACTTCTTTCCTCTCTTTGTGCAGTAAACGACCGCGAGTATAAGACCTGCGGCGATGATTATCGCGTACCAGAAGATCTTGAACCCGAAGAGGTCAATCGCGACGCGGTTCACATCTATCTCGCCCGAGAAAAGATTCGGGAACTCAACGCGTCTGTCGTAAATTTCATTCATTTTGTCTTGTCCTTCCTTTTGTCTGTATCAGCGCTCAAGCGGTTCAACTATCGAGAGACTGCTGTTTCCTGTGTCAAGCTCTCCGAGAGCGTTCATAACATCGTCGTATGTCACGTCCGCCGCAAGTTCGAGGTTCTCGTAAACGCTTATATCGTTGAAATCCGCGTTCATAACCGATCTTGCCACACCGCCGACGGTGTTGAATATACCGCCGATAAGAGCGCCGTAAACTGTCTTTTTGACGGTCTCGAAATCCGCTTTCGGAATGCCGTCTTTTTTGAGCCGTTCAAGCTCTTTTATTACTTCAGCGGCGACCTTGTCCGGCTCGCGCGAGTCTCCGCTCACTATCGGAAGGAAGAATCCGCGGCCTTTGAAAATGCCCGCCGAGAAAGTGTCGTTGATAAGTCCGCTCTCATAGGATCTGCTGTAGAACGGTGAGAAGCTCCCGAGCGCCGCGTCGAGCATTATGTTGTGGATAAAGTAGCTCTTTACGCAGTCGCGGCCTTCGGGCGCAGGTTTCTTGAAGCTGAGCTGGAATAGCGGAAGAGCGCAGTAAAGCTTCTGTGTCACGCGCTTTTCGCTGATCTGCGGCGGCTCTTCGGGAATGATCGTTTTAAGTCCGATATCCTTTGAGGGCTTTAACATCTCGTCGCATATCCTCATAGCCTCGTCCGGGTCGAAATTGCCCGCGATCGACAGTGTCATATTGTTGAGGTTATAGAACGTGTTGTAGCAGCGGTAGAGAAGCTCCTTGTTTATATGTGCTATGCTTTCTACCGTTCCCGCGATGTCTATCCTTACGGGATTATTTTTGTAAACCGCGCCGATACCGTTGAAGAAGACTCTCCAGCCCGGGTCGTCGAGATATATCTTTATTTCCTGCGCAATAATTCCTTGTTCTTTCTGAACGTTCTCGTCGGTGAAGAACGGGTTCTGGACGAAATCGAGCAGTATCCGGAGATTATCGCCGAAACGGTCGGCGCAGGAGAAATGATAGGCTGTCGTGTCGAACGAAGTGAATGCATTTGACTGAGCGCCGGTCTCCGCGAACCTCTCGAAAGCGTTGCATTCCTCGCCCTCGAAAAGTTTGTGTTCGAGGTAGTGGGCTATGCCCTCGGGAACGGTGACGAAATCTGCGTCGTCATTGGTTTTGAAGGTCGTATCTACCGAGCCGTAGCGGGTACCCATTATCGCGAAAGCGGAGCTGAAACCTTTCATTGGGTAAAGGCAGATATTGAGACCGCTGCTGTGTTTTATACGGGTGTACTGTTCGCCGAGTCGTGCGCTTGTGAGTATCTCCTTATTCATCAGCGGCACCTCCTTCGGACGTGAGAATATAGACCGTATCGAGCGTGAGAGACTTCGCGGCTTCGATGATATCCTCGCGTGTCACGGACGAGGTCTCCTTTATCGCTTCTTCGACCGAGAGCGCGCTTTCGGGGAAAAGAATGCAAAGAAGTGTGTGTGACGATATGCCGTTGACCGTGTCGCGCACCATGAGCAGGGTGTTCGTAATATCGAGCTTTGTGTGTTTTATATCATCGTCGGTGAAATTTCCGTTCGCGATATCCGAAAGCTGGTTTAAGCACTCCTGC
>JAFZOA010000182.1 GCA_017550775.1 Ruminiclostridium sp.
AGCAGTCTCTCATTTACGAGTTCTACAAGCGCTTCTTCCTGATATCCGACGCGGGCGAGGGCGGTATTGAACCTGAACTCCTTGAAAAGATGAACGAGCAGTTCAGGCACATGGATCCTTACTCGGTAAGCAGTACCGGACTGTTGAAGGAGTGGTATGAGGAGGACGAGCCGGACTTCGACCGCTCGAAGATCCAGAAGAACCACCGCCACATATCTCACCTCATGAGCCTGTATCCGGGCGACTTCATCGGACAGAACGAGTTGTTTAGACCCGAGTTTATGAAAGCCGCAATAGCCACTATGAATGACCGCGGCGACGAATCCACCGGCTGGGCGAGGGCGTACAAGGTGAACCTCTGGGCGAGAACGGGCGACGGAGATAGGACGTACAAGCTGCTGCGAGGACTGCTTACCGACTGCACATACCCGAACCTGTGGGACTTCCACCCGCCGTTCCAGATCGACGGAAACTTCGGCGGAAGTGCGGGAATAGCTGAGATGCTGCTGCAAAGTCACATGTTTATACGGGTGCTTCCGGCGATACCGGAAAGGTGGTCTGACGGAGAATTCAGCGGTCTTTGTGCGCGCGGGGGCTTCGAGGTCTCGGCAAAGTGGCGTGACAGGAAGCCGACAGAAATACGCATAAAGTCGCTTGCCGGTACCAAAGCACTTATATTCACGGAGCTTTCAGGAGTTGAGTGTGACGGAGAGGCGGTAGAGTTTGAAGTCTGCGCATCACCGGAAAGGCATATTAAGTTCCCGACGGAAAAGGGAAAGACCTATATCATAAGCTGAGTTTTGACTGTTTCCCGGAGCAGACGGGGGACAGATTATAAAATAAAGACGGAAAGAAAGGGATATTCTTATGTCGGAAAAGCTTTTTAACGATAACTGGAGCTTCATGCTCAAAGAAGTCGGGTCGGAGCTGTCGGACGCGCTCGCGGAGAAAGACTGGCACGAAGTGGAAGTGCCGCACGACTGGCTTATCGGCGATACAGCCAACCTCTACAAGTCCGGCGACGGCTGGTACAGAAAGACGCTCACGGTGGATAAGCTGTCGGAGAATGACGTGTATATCCTGCGCTTTGACGGCGTGTATATGGACAGCACAGTTTATGTGAACGGAGACGAAGCCGGCGGAAGATGCTACGGCTACTCCTGCTTCTCCCTCGACATCACAGATAAGCTGCGCGAGGGCGTGAACGATATATATGTGAGAGTACGGTATCAGTCTCCTAACTCCCGCTGGTATTCCGGCGCGGGTATCTACAGGAGCGTTTATCTGCGGCACACGAACAGGCTCCATATATCGGAGAACGGAGTGTACATCTCCGCCCGCAAATACGATGAGAATAACAAGTGGATAGTCATAATCGAGACTAAGAGCGCCGGCGGAGACTGTGTGGTACGTCACCGCGTATTTGACGGCAGAAACAGGAAATGTGCGGAGGTCACCTGTAAGCAGGTAGGCGGAGAGTCGCGTTCTGCGTTCTACGCGGTCAACCCGGAAAGCTGGGATACAGACTCGCCGGTATCATACAGAATGGTGAGCGAGATAGTAAAGGACGGGGAAGTGCTCGACAGCGTTACCAACGTGTTCGGTTTCCGCACGACCGAGTTTGACCCCGACAACGGCTTCCTGCTCAACGGAAGGAAAATGAAGCTCCACGGCGTTTGTATGCACCACGACCTCGGAGCGCTCGGAGCGGCGGTGAACAGAAACGCGATAAAACGTCAGCTTAAGATACTGAAAAGCTACGGCGTGAACGCGGTAAGGACTTCTCACAATATGCCCGCGCGTGAGCTTATCGACCTGTGTACCGAAATGGGCATCCTTGTGGACAGCGAGTGTTTCGATATGTGGGAGTGTCCCAAGACCGAGTTCGACTATGCCCGCTTCTTCAAGGAACACTACGCCGAGGATGTAGAGAGCTGGGTCACCCGCGACCGCAACGCGCCCTGCGTCATAATGTGGAGCATCGGCAACGAGATATTCGACACCCACAAGGACGAGCACGGTCAGGAGATTGCGGCAGCACTTATGCACGAGGTCACAAAGCATGACAAGTACGGCAACGCGGTCTGCACTATAGGCTCCAACTATATGCGCTGGATCAACGCCCAGAAAGTCGCGGATCACCTTAAGATCGCAGGGTACAACTACTCTGAGGACCTTTACGACGGACATCACGAGGCATACCCCGACTGGTTCATCTACGGGAGCGAGACCGCTTCCACCGTGCGCTCGCGCGGTATCTACCATTTTCCCGCGGACGAGAATATCCTTACTCACGAGGATATGCAGTGTTCGGACTACGGAAACAGCGTAGTCGGCTGGGGCAAGGCGAGCGAGAAGGCGATAATCGACGACCGTGACAGACCGTTTGTAGGCGGTCAGTTTGTCTGGACGGGCTTTGACTACATCGGAGAGCCTACTCCGTATACCACAAAGAATTCTTACTTCGGTATAGTTGACACAGCCGGATTCCCGAAAGACTCATACTATCTGTACAAAGCGGCATGGGCGGGAAGAAATGCCGAGCCGTTCGTACACATTTTCCCGTACTGGGATTTCAACATCGGCGAGGACATCGCCGTCCGTACCTACTCTAACATGCCCGATGTGGAGATCAGGTACAACGGGCGCAGCATGGGAAAACAGCACATTGACTTTGAACACGGAGACAAATACTACTGTGAGTGGACGCTTCGTTACCGAAAGGGTTCTATCACTGCGGTTGCGTATGACGAGAACGGAAAGGAAGCCGCAACAGACACGATCTGCTCGTTCGGCGACCCCGAGAGCATTGACGCTATCCCGGACAAATATCTGATGCGCGCAGACGGACGCGACCTCATCTTCATTGAGATCAATGTTGTGGACAACAACGGTATCGTGGTCGCAAACGCAAGGAACCGTGTAAGAGTGACCGTTGAGGGCGCAGCACGTCTTGTCGGACTTGACAACGGCGACAGCACCGACTATGACAGCTACAAGGGCGATAACCGCCGTCTGTTCGGCGGAAAGCTGCTCGCGATAATTCAGTCTACGCTCGAAGCGGGCGAAGTCACCGTGAGCGTCAAGAGCGACGGGCTCTGGGGCAAGGAGCTGGTGTTCACGTCGCTTGAGACCGAAGAGAAAACAGAAGGAGTATCTGTCGTTTCCGACTACTACCCGAAAGTCTCCAGACCTTACATTCCAGAGACTCCGCTGCGGAAAATAGAACTGTACGCGACGAGAAGCGTTCTTGAGCCCGACGCTCCGGCTGCGGGGATAACCGCCCGCTGCTTCCCGGATAACGCCGATTACAGAGATATAGAGTTCAGCTGTATCCTCCCGAACGGCGCGAAAATAGGACTTTCAGAGATCGAGAAGACCGATTACGGAGCGAAGATCACCGGCAAGGGCGACGGTACTTATGTTATACGTGCGAGCTGCCGAAACGGTACCGATCTCCCGCAGATATACTCCGAGATACACATGCAGAATACCGGCTTCGGAAGTCTTGTGCTTGACCCCTACACGTTCATTTCTCCCGCTGTTGCTTCGTGCAGCAGCAGACCGTTGAAGCTTATCGAGCGCGGTGCGGTACACACAGATAATGACCGTCTCGTGGTAGGTTATAAGAATGTCGGTTTCGGAAGCGGCGGAACTGATATCATAAAGCTTCACTGCGGTCTTACCGAAAGCGCGGAGTCGGAAATCGAGCTGTGGCTCGGCGATCCGGATGAGATCGGCTCTGAGCTTGTGTCCACACTGGCGTTTAAAAACAACGGGCGCTGGGACGGCTTCGAGCCGCAGGAGTTCAGGCTCCCGAAGCGGCTTCGCGATACATCGGATATCTCTCTCGTGTTCAGCAGCAGACTTATTTTCGGCGGCTTTGAGTTCATAGCGGTCAACCGCGCATTTGATAAGATCTACGCCGCGGACAATGACGATATTTACGGCGATCTCTACCACATCACCGGTCTCCAGATCACAGATATCGGGAACAACGTTGTCATCACCTACAAAGGGCTTGACTTCGGCGAGGACGGCACGAATAAGATCACACTCTGCGGCAAGACACCGAATGCGCTCAACTCGATACAGCTTCGCTACACCGGCGCGGACGGGGTGCAGAATACTCAGCTCATAGAGTTCTCTCAGTGCTATGATTACGCGGAGCAGAGCTTTGCGCTCGAACCGATAACGGGAATGAACGATGTTTCGCTTGTGTTCATGCCCGGAAGCAGGTTTGACCTTGACTGGTTCAGATTTGAATAATCAGAAATCCCCCCCGACAGTCTATCTGTCGGGGGGATTTACATCTTGTCATAAAAGTATGTTTAGTCGTTAACAAGACTATTCAAGTACCGTGGTACAGTAACGGGTCCATGCGTCTATGATATTGCTGCGCAAATCCGCTGGCGCGAACCCCGGCAGGTGCAGGGCAGAGCCTTTCGAGGGTCAAGGGGCAGAGCCTCAAGTCTTTGTGATCTGTAACTTCCTTGACAATTTGTGATCCCCCGTGAAAAACGGGGGATCGTATTATTATGCGGCTTGAAGGTGTTTGTTTTATACCAACAAAAAATATTTTGACGAAAATCGCAAAAAACAATTGCAAAACGCGCGGAAGTATAGTATAATATATCTGTATGCAGTTATCGCATACCCCGTAACAAATCTGAAAGGAAATTAGATTTATGCCACAGGAATTTTCGGTCTCGCTGGACAGGGTCATAAGGGAAAATGAGCTCGAAATGCTTTATTGCCCGAAGAAGCCGGAGGAGATCAGCATATCGAGCAATGATATCAACCGACCGGGATTGCAGCTCGGCGGTTTTTACGAATACTTTGACTGTTCCCGCATACAGATACTCGGTAAGTCGGAATATGCGTTCATGGATCATCAGACCGAGGAAAAGCGCAGAGAACTGTTTGAAACGCTTTTCTCGAAGAAGCCCCCGGCTGTCGTCATTGCGAGAGGTCTTGACCCGTTCCCGGAGCTTATCCCGCTGGGCGAGAAGTATGAGGTGTCGGTTCTGCGCAGCCACGACAGCACTTCCGCGTTCATGGCGCGCCTTATCGCTTTCCTGAACCTCAACCTGGCTCCGCGTATCACCCGCCATGGCGTACTGATTGAGATCTACGGCGAGGGCGTACTTATCCTCGGTGACAGCGGCGTCGGTAAGAGCGAGACTGCGATCGAGCTTGTAAAGCGCGGTCACAGACTTGTGGCGGACGACGCGGTGGAGATACGCAAGACTTCAAACATCACGCTCGTCGGAAGCTCGCCGGACAACATCAGACACTTCCTTGAGCTTCGCGGCATCGGTATCATCAATGTCCGTCAGCTCTACGGCATAGGCTCGGTAAAGGTGACCGAGAAGATAGACATGGTGGTAGAGATAGAGCCGTGGAACCCGGAAAAGGTATATGACCGTATGGGCATGGACAACCACTATATGTCGATACTCGGCGTGAAGGTGCCGTACCTTACAATTCCGGTAAAGCCCGGAAGAAACCTTGCCGTTATCCTTGAAGTTGCGGCAATGAACAACAGACAGAAGAAAATGGGTTACAACGCGGCGCAGGATCTGCTCGATAACCTCGGGCTCAGCATGGAAGGCGCGGACACAGTAACCAAGTACGATGTGTAGATAATAATACATAACAGAAGAAAGGATGCAAATGCAGTTTATAGCAGATATGCACACCCATACCGTAGCTTCCACCCACGCATACAGCACGATCACGGAGAACGCGGTATGGGCGCGCGGACATGAGATAAAGTACCTCGGAATGACCGACCACGGACCCGCTATGCAGGACGCACCGGATACCTGGCACTTCGAGAATCTCAGGATACTGCCGGATATCATCGAAGGAGTTCGGGTGTTCAGAGGCATTGAAGCGGACATTCTCGGCACCGACGGAAGCACAGATATCTACCCGGAAAAGGAGAGTATCTACTACGGCATACTCGAATGGGTGAACGTTTCGCTTCACCAGCAGACGTTTGCTCCCGCGACCGTTAAAGAGCATACAAAAGCGTACCTGAACGTGCTGAAGAATAAGTATGTTGATGTGATAAGTCACCCGGACGGAAAGAAGTTTGACTTCGACTTCGACGAGGTAGCGCGAGCCTGTACGGACGGCGGGAGGCTGATAGAGCTGAACGAGTGCAGGCTGGAACGCGGCGGTGAGTCCGTGGAGCGGTACACGCGAATCCTTGAATGCTGCGCAAAGCATGGAACGCGCATAATAGTAGGCTCGGACGCGCACTTCTATACCCGCATAGGCGCGTTTGAAAAGGCAGAGAAGCTGCTCACGGAGACCGGCTTCCCGGAAGAACTGGTAATAAACGCCGACGAAGAACGTTTTCTCGGCTACATAAAACAAAGAAAAGAAAGGATCGGCAGAAATGTATAATATCGGTATTGATCTCGGCGGAACAAACATCAAGGTAGGCGTAGTTGACGAAAACTACAACATCATCGGCAAATCCAACATAAAGACCAACCTTCCGCGACCCGGCGAGGAGATTGCGGAGAGCATAGTAGAGGGCGTTAAGCAGGCCTGTGAGGCGGCGGGTATCGCTGTTTCTGACGTAAACAGCGTAGGTATCGGAACTCCCGGCGTTGCCAACAGAAACACCGGTGTGGTACTTTACTCGAACAACCTCGGCTTCAAAAACTTCCCGCTCGGGAAAATACTCGGGGAAAAGCTCGGTACAAAGGTCTATGTCGAGAATGATGCAAACGCTGCAGCATTCGGCGAGGTAGTGAACGGTGCAGGAAAGGGCTATAAGAATGTTGTTGTCATCACTCTCGGGACTGGTGTCGGCGGCGGTATTATAATCGACGGGAAGATATATACAGGATATAATTTCTGCGGAGGTGAGGTAGGACATACAGTTATCGAGTTCAACGGAAGACCCTGCTCATGCGGAAGAAAGGGCTGTTTCGAGGCATATTCCTCAGCGACGGCGCTTATAAACTTCACGAAAGAGGCTATGGAGCGCGA
>JAFZOA010000183.1 GCA_017550775.1 Ruminiclostridium sp.
ATTTCTATCGGTCTCGCGATCCTCATGATGTTCGTGTTCATGGGAATATTTGCAAGCAGTATGTCCCAGATACTCGAAGAGATCCGAGAAACCTACCCCGAGTACAGCCAGAGCGCGGCAAATATGCTCTCTGTATTCTTCCACTGATATGAGATTCGGAAAGCTTACGGTCGTTACCGGTCACTACGGCGCCGGAAAGACCAATTTTTCGGTGAACGCGGCGCTCGACATCGCGGCATCGGGCGAGAAATGCACGGTCATCGACCTCGACATAGTGAACCCGTACTTCCGCACCGCCGACTTCCGGGAGCTGTTCCGGGAGCGCGGCATCGCTATACACGCGCCGGTATATGCCAACACGAACCTCGATCTCCCCTCGCTCAATATCCCGCTTGAAAGCATTCTTGCGGACGGCGGACATGTCGTTATCGACGTGGGCGGCGACGACGAGGGTGCAAAGGCGCTCGGACGGTTCGCGCCGCTCATAAACGGGTACGAGGACCGCGAGATGCTGTATGTCATCAACCGTTACCGTTATCTCACGAAGGACGCCGCGGACGCTGTACAGGTGATGCGGGAGATAGAATACTCCTGCGGGCTCACGCATACGGGGATAGTGAACAACTCAAGCCTCGGCGCGGAGACGACAGCCGATACCGTACGGGAGTCCATGAGGTTCGCGGAGGAGGTGTCGGAGCTCACGGGGCTTCCTATACGGGCGACCTGCGCTATAGAGGGGGCTATGCCGTCCGAAGCGCCGGAGCCGTACCTCATAAAGCGGTATGTACGGAATATGTGGGAGTGAGAAAAGGCTCCCGGAAACTCATCAACGGTAATAAGAAGTCAAATTTCTTATATATTCACGGATAAAAAGAAAGGAAGGGTCTTAATGGCAAAAATGGAAGTTGAATTCGACCGCTGCAAGGGCTGCGGGCTGTGCGTAACGGCCTGTCCCAAGAAGATCGTCGAGATCCAACAGGAAAAGCTCAACAAGAAGGGATATTACACGGCGCACTGCACCGATGACGATGCCTGCATCGCCTGCGCTATGTGCGCGATGATGTGTCCCGACTGCGCGATCACTGTAACAGGAGGTAAGAAGTAATGGCAGAGAAAAGCTTGATGAAGGGAAACGAAGCTTTAGCGGAAGCCGCTCTGCGTGCCGGCTGCAAATGCTTCTTCGGTTATCCGATCACTCCCCAGACGGAAATTTCCGCTTACCTCGCAAAGAGAATGCCCAAGGTCGGCGGCGTGTTCTTACAGGCTGAGTCCGAAGTTGCGGCTATCAACATGGTTTACGGCTGCGCAGGCTCCGGTATCCGCTGCATGACATCCTCGTCCTCGCCCGGAATATCCCTTAAATCCGAGGGTATCTCCTACATCGCAGGCGCGGATCTCCCCTGCGTCATCATCGACGTAATGCGCGGAGGCCCCGGTCTCGGCGGTATCCAGCCCTCACAGGCGGACTACTATCAGATCACCAAGGGCGTAGGTCACGGCGACTACCACATCATCGTGCTCGCGCCTTCCACCGTTCAGGAAATGGCGGACTGCGTCACAAAGGCATTCGACCTCGCGGACAAGTACAGAACTCCCGCAGTCGTACTCGCGGACGGTCTGCTCGGTCAGATGATGGAGCCGGTTGCGTTCGACGACGCTGAGATCGTGATGTCCGACGCATCTTACAAGCCCTGGGCTGCGAACGGTCATAAGAACGCCCGCAAGCACAACATCATCAACTCCCTCTACTTACAGGCTCCCGAGCTCGAACAGACAATAAAGGACCGCTACGAGAGATACGCCGAGATCGAGAAGACCGAGACCATGGCGGTCGCGGATTACTGCGACGACGCGGATATCGTTGTGGTAGCTTACGGCTCCACCGCAAGACTTGCGAAGTCGGCTGTTGACGAGGCAAGAAAGCAGGGTATCAAGGCGGGCGCATTCAGACCCGTGACACTGTACCCGTTCCCGAAGAACGAGCTTAACGACGCGGTAAAGAACGCGAAGAAGGTGCTTGTTGTCGAGATGTCCATGGGACAGATGATCGACGACGTAAAGCTCGCTATCAACTGCTCGAAGCCCGTTGAGTTCTACGGAAGAACAGGCGGCGTGATCCCCGCTCCCGCAGAGATCCTCGCAAAGATAAAAGAAATGGGAGGTAATGACTGATGCCCGATTTTAAGAGACCTCATGCCCTCACAGACGTATATCTGCACTACTGCCCCGGCTATACACACGGTATTGTTCACCGCCTTGTTGCCGAGGTAATAGACGAGCTTAACATCGAGGGCGATACTCTAGGAGTATGTCCGGTAGGCGGCTCCGTTATGGCTTATGACTACTTCAACTGCGATATGATGGAGGCTTCTCACGGACGCGCTCCGGCTGTCGCTACCGGTATCAAGCGTGCAAACCCCGACAAGTTCGTGTTCACCTACCAGGGCGACGGCGACCTTGCGGCTATCGGTACCGCCGAGACCGTTCACGCGGCTACCCGCGGTGAGAACATCACCGTTATCTTCATCAACAACACGACCTACGGCATGACCGGCGGTCAGATGGCTCCCACCACCCTTCCCGGTCAGGTCACACAGACCACCCCCTACGGAAGAAACACCGATATCGAGGGCTTCCCGGTAAAGATGTGCGAGATGCTGTCTCAGCTCGACGGCGTTGCTCTCGCAGAGCGCGTCACCGTCATTGACCCCGCGAATATCCGCAAGGCAAAGGCTGCTATCAAGAAGGGCTTTACCTACCAGCAGAACAAGCAGGGATTTTCGATCATCGAAGTTCTTTCCACCTGCCCGACAAACTGGGGTCTTACTCCCGTACAGGCTATCGAGAGACTTAAAAACGACATGATCCCGTACTACCCGCTCGGCGTATATAAGGACGCGCCGGTAAGAAACAAGGAGGTGTCGGCATCATGACAAACGAATTTCTCCTCGCGGGCTTCGGCGGTCAGGGTATCCTTTTCGCCGGCAAACTCCTCGCTTATGTCGGTCTTTACGCCGGCAAGGAAGTATCGTGGCTCCCGTCCTACGGTCCCGAGATGCGCGGCGGTACCTGCAACTGCTCGGTTACCGTAAGCGACCTCCCCATAGGCTCGCCGCTTATTCTCAACCCGACAGAGCTGCTCGTAATGAACACTCCGTCCTTCGACAAGTTCATCGGCGCTGTAAAGCCCGACGGCATGGCATTCATCGACAGCACTCTCGTTGAGGGCACCACCGACCGCACCGACATAAAGTGCTTCTTCGTTCCCGCCACCGCAATGGCGAACGAGAACGGTCTCAAGGGCATGGCGAACATCATTCTCGCCGGAAAGCTCTTAAAGGAGATCGGACTTACCGACGAGGCCGTTATTGAGAAGGCTATGAAGAAGTGCATACCCCCGAAGAAGGCTGACAAGCTTGAAGCCAACATGAAGGCGCTTAAGCTCGGCATGGACTACAAAGACTGATAACAGAAATCAGGAGCGCAAAGGCGCATTGCCTCTGCGCTCCGTTTCGGTAAGGGAACGATATGAAGAAGAAAATTATATTCGCGGCAATACTGCTTGCGGCTGCGGGGATCGGCGCATTGCTCCTTTGTTCCCGCAAAAAGAGATCATCAAAGAAGAGCTCCGGAAAGATAACCGTAAACATGAAATCACAGGCAACCTCCGTCCCCGGACAGGGCGTAGGCTCGGCGTATCTCGAACAGGTAGCGCTCGTTAAAGAGAACCTCGCCGACAAGTTCGAGGTCACCGAGAACGCGCACGTCGCCGCCGACATCACTCACTACCACACTATCAACTTAGGGTACTTCCTCGGCAAGCCCCTCGCTACCCGCAAGGGCCGCTCCGTCGGGTATGTTCATATGCTCCCGGAGACCGTGGAGACCAGCCTTAACCTCCCGAGACCCGCGAAGAAGATATTCTATGATTACATGATAAAGTTCTATGACAGCATGGATTATCTTGTAACGGTCAATCCCTACTTCATCGGGCGGCTGGAGCACTACGGCGTTGACCCCGCAAAGGTGACGTACATACCGAACTATGTTTCGAGCGAAAAGTTCCACCCGCTCCCCTACGAGGAGAAGATGCGGCTCCGCGACAAGTACGGCATTCCGCGCGACAAGTTCGTTGCGGTCTGCGCGGGACAGTTACAGGTGCGCAAGGGCTTCTTTGACTTCCTCGAAATTGCACAGAAGCGCCCCGACATGGTATTCGCATGGGCGGGAGACTTCTCCTTCGGCGCGATAACCGACGGCTACAAGGAGATATCGAAGGTCAAGGAGAACCCGCCGGAGAACCTGAAGCTGCTCGGAATGATACCGCGCGACGACATGAACGAGATCTACAACCTCGGTGATGTCATGTTCTTACCGTCGTTCGAGGAGCTTTTCCCGATGACGATACTTGAAGCGATGTGTGTCAACATCCCGATACTTCTGCGCGACCTCGAGATATACAACGA
>JAFZOA010000184.1 GCA_017550775.1 Ruminiclostridium sp.
CAGATAAGCGCCGACGGTGCGACATACAAGCTTCCCGTGCCGTTCATGGCGCTCGCGACCCAGAACCCGGTGGAGACATACGGTACATATCACCTGCCCGAGGCGCAGATGGACAGATTTATGATGAAGATATCCATAGGCTATCCGGACAGGAACGAGGAAATGCAGCTTCTGAGCGGCAATTTCGGAAAGTCGGTAAAACTTCAGCCCGTGATGTCCCTCGAAGACGTAATCGCGCTTCGCAGACAGGCGGAGGCTGTACGCGTGAATGACAGCGTGAAGCAGTACATCATAAACATCGTCACAGCGACCCGTGAAAGCGACTACACGCTTCTCGGGGCGAGCCCGCGCGGAAGTATCGCGCTGTACACTGCCGCCAAGTCATACGCGCTGATAAACGGGCGTGACTATGCGGTGCCGGAGGATGTGCGCGACATAGCGTGTGATGTGCTTTCACACAGACTTATGCTGTCGCCGAAGGGGAAATCCGCATTCGGTGTTCCGGTGGCGGTTATGCGTCAGATACTCAACAGTACCCCCGTACCGACAGAATAATAACGGATATGTTCAATATTAAGGCATGGATATCATACCTGCTGCTGATCGGGCTTGCGGTGCTTTATACGCTGTTTCTCGAAGCGCCGGGAGGGAGCTATCTCATTATCGCGCTGGTTTCGGCGGGGATACTCTCGGTGCTGCTTTGCGTTTACACGTCAAGGAAGCTTACAGCCGACATCGAGATCAGGGGCGATGTGCTGAACAGGAATGATATCGCGGCAATTGATCTTGTGTTCACGAATGACGGTTTTCTCCCGTCATCGTTCATAAATGTGGAGCTTTTTTCGAGCTACCATTTTACCACCGTGTCGAAGCAGAACCTTCACACATCGGTACTCGGCAAGAGCAGTCTTCGCTTCACGGCGGAGTACCGCGCAGAGTTCTTCGGTAAGGGAAGGATCGGCATAAGCAGCATCTCCGTCACCGATCATCTCGGTCTTATAAGCCTGCGCATGAGGCTTCCGAAGGCGATCGAGGAGGTCAAGGTATATCCCGACATTCCCGAGGTGAATGCGAGGGAGGGGCTTGCGCGCAGTCTTACCGACGCGGCAGCGTTCGATGAGAGCGAGGAGACTACACAGTCTATGTTCGCGGTAAACGGCACCCCGGGCTATGAGCACCGCAAGTATGAGCCGGGCGACAGTCTGAAGCTCATAAACTGGAAGCTCTCCGCAAAGCGCGGGGAGTATTATGTGCGCCGTCTTGAGGGCGCGTCGGGAGCGGAACAGACGTTCATTCTCGACAAGGCAGGTTCCCTTAACCGAAACGGTCTTGACCGCTACCGCGAGGAGCAGCTTACGGTAGAGGCTATGCTCGCGCTTATGATGCAGTTTGCGAAGACCGAGCTTCCGAGTAAGCTTATGATACGTTTCGGGAACGTATGGGAGACTATACCGGTCGTTACCCCGTCGGATGTGTCGGACATACGCTACCGGCTTACAGATTACACATTCTCCGATGACGCCGTAGGTAGGACCCCGGTGCTCATGGAGGGGCATACCGTCATATTTACGGCACGATGCGACGGATATATCGCGGGAATGGTGTCGGGATATGAGAACCGGAGCGCGGCTTCCCCGCACATAGGGTCCGGCGCGGAGAATATCTGGGTCATTACCCGTGACGAGAATGATATACGTTTTACAAGGTGAGATCGTACAATGAAGAACTATAAGAACGAGACGGCGGAGCTGATCAAGGACAATGCCGCTCCAATGCTGCTGAGTGCTGCGGTCGTAAGCTCGGCGGCATACATATATGCGTGCGGTCTCGGCGAAGCGCAGATACTGTTCGCGGTAGTGTCACTGCTGTATGCCGCTGTCGTTTTCACGGTATATGAGATACTGCGCAGGAAGGGAAAGACGTGGTTCTCAACCCTCGCCACAGTTTCAATGGCTGTGATAGTTTTTGTGCTGGGTTCGGCTCTGCGCGATAACAGCAATTTCAGCGACTACTTGCTGTGGTTCATGGAGCCTTCACGCTTCACAGAGGTATATTACGGCAACACATACTCCCTTATCGTGACGCTCGGGTTCGTGCTTGTGTCCTGTCTTTACTACTTTTCGCGGATAAGGTATCGGGGGGTATTTGTATTCCTGGTATGTCTTTGTCCTTTCTGTCTTTTTGCGAAGACATTTACTGATATACCGGTACTGTTTCCGATCATCATTATGACGCTGTTCTTCTTCATAATGATACGAAACTCCGGTTCCGTGAAGAGTCTCACAGGTGCCGGAAACGGCGCGGTAATATCGACTTTCGCGTTCGTTCTCGCCGTGACGGTGATAGCGTCGTTTTTTCCGAAGCTTGACCGTGCGCCGTACAGAGAAAATTTTGACGAGTTCATTACCGGTGTCAGCGTCGGAGCTCCCGGAAACGCGAATTTCAGCGACTTTACCGAAAGCTCGTCAAATGCCACGTCAAACGATGAGGACTCGGTAGTGTTTACTATCTACGGCGACAATCCGGTGTATCTTAAGCGCCAGTGCTTCAATATATACAACCGCGCAGACAATATCTGGAGCTATTACGGGGACTCGGAAAACGGTCTGAGCAACTGGTGGCGGTACACCGCTTTCGAGGATCCCACCCCGCTTCTGAAGGTCACGGGCTATGAGGCTGATGTAGATGTGAGGATGTGCTGGATACGCGCGGCGAGCGGTTATTTACACGCGCTTTATACTCCCGACAATATTATCGATATTGATATGCGCAACGATAATAAGAAGACCTATCGCACCGAACTCGACGAGTTCTTTGTGAGCCGCGAAGGCGGTATTATCGACTCATACTCGCTGGAGTGGGCGGAGTTCGGTATAGACAAGGAGTTTTCGGAAAAGCTGACCGAAAAGCTTGCAAATGAGCTTGCGGAAGGTGAAGAGATAACATACGACGAGGAGGGATATTCCGTACCGGAAGCCGCTTTGTCCTATCTCAAAGCCAGGGAGCAGGCGGTGCAGTATAACGATGTGCTGATGTCAGACGTGATAATGGACGGGTGCTATTCGTCACCGGGCGCAAGAGCACAGGTAAAAGCCCTTGCGGAGCGCATTACCGCCGGGTATAACAACACATACGATAAAGCGTCGGCGATAGTTGATTATTTCCGCAGCGGTGAGTACATATATGATGATGAGTTCACAGCCCCCGACGGCTCGCCGGACTATTTCATATTCAACAGCAAGCGCGGAGCCTGTGCGGCTTACGCGACGGCAATGACGCTCATGTGCAGAGAGCTCGGCATGACCTCGCGGTATTGTGAGGGATTCCTCGTGCAGCAGCAGGAGTCTTCGGGTCAATACTGGTTCGTGACCGCAAGCGATTCCCACTCCTTCGTTCAGGTGTGGCTGGACGGGTACGGCTGGACGACTTTCGACCCGACGAGCTACACCAAGGACAACGGTTACTTCGACATGACCTTCATTTATGTCGGAGCGATCGCCGCGATAGCTGTTATCGTCGGCGTGCTTGTGGTATTCCTGAGACCTCATATCGCAGAGGCTCTGTTTGTGAGCAAGATGAGGTCGGCGAGAGGGACAAAGCAGTTCCTCATCATCTACCGAAGGATAAACGGTATCATCAACCGATATACAGGATGCCGCGAGAACACGCTTACTCCGATGGACACCGCCGCAAGGAGCACGGAGCTGTTCGGCTACGATCTGAGCGGGTTTGTGCTGGATTACGAGAGGGCTGTGTACGGCGGAGCGGATAACGATAAGACTGACAATTCGCGCGTTTATTCCGGATTCATGTCCGCGTACAGAGCAAAGCTCAGAGAGGAAAAAAGGAGAAAATGGAAGGCTTCTCACGGGAAAGTGTGATTTCAGAGCTTGATGTGCCGCTTGCAGGGCGGCTCGACATACGCACGACAGCGGTGACCGGCTCCACAAACGACGACGTGAAGGAGCTTGCGGCAAGCGGTGCCCCCGAGGGAACCGTGGTCATCGCTGGTGCTCAGACAGCGGGGAAGGGGAGACTCGGAAGAAGCTTCTATTCGCCGGAGAATGTCGGGCTGTACATGAGCGTCCTGCTGCGACCGACGCTCGCGGCACAGGACGCGCTTGCCATAACGACAGCCGCTGCTGTGGCGACTGCCGGTGCCATAGACGCGCTCTGCGGTACGGACGCCGGGATAAAATGGGTGAACGACATATACCTCGGAGACAGGAAGGTCTGCGGCATACTGACGGAATCCTCGGTGTCGGTCGGGGGAATGATAAACTACGCAGTGCTCGGGATAGGTGTGAATGTGGCTGCGGCGGATTATCCGGCTGAGATAGCGGGAAAAGCAGGAGCACTCGGGATAGCGCCGGAGCTTCGGATGAGGCTTGCCGCGGGGATACTCATGCGATTCTTTGAGATATACGACCGGCTCCCGTCGAGGGAGTACATGGACGAATACCGGCGGCGCTCGATACTTACCGGACAGATGATAGAGTATGAACGGGACGGAATTGCACATACAGGGATTGTTGCCGGTATAGACGACGACGCGCGGCTCATTGTTACCGACGGAAACGGTGAAACACTGGAACTGTCTTCGGGAGAGGTAAGCGTGAAGCTGCGGACATAAAACAGTTGGAAAAGAGGAATAAATATGGAAACTAACAATAACGGACGAAGCAAGCTTACGCGGATAGTGATGTGCGCGCTTTTCGCGGCTATGATCGCGATATCGGCGCAGGTGACTCTTCCGCTCCCCACACAGGTGCCGATAACGCTGCAAACATTCGGGATAGCACTCTGCGCCGCTGTGGGCGGAGTTGTAGAGGGTACGGTATCGACAGCGGTGTATGTGCTTATCGGAGCGGTCGGGCTTCCGGTATTCTCGGGTATGCGCGGGGGATTTGCGGTATTGTTCGGTCCTTCCGGCGGGTTTATTTTCGGGTTCATAGTTATGGCGTTCTTCTGCGGGCTGCAGATGAAGAACCTTCCGCTTCGTATGGCTGTGTCGGCGGGGGGACTCGCGGTGTGCTATGTATGCGGCGCGGTGCAGTACGCGCTTCTCATGCAGACGGATATCCTGACTTCGGTCGCGCTGGTGGTGCTCCCGTATATCGTCAAGGATATGCTGAGCATTGTCGCGGCGCAGTATATGGCTGTTCCGATCAGAAAAGCGCTGGTGAGAGTGACGCATGACAGAGGATGAGAGGTGTTATGGGTCGTTTTTCGGGAAAAGTTAAAAAATTTTGCCAAAACTATTGACAAGACAGAGTTTTTGTGATAAAATAATTTATCGGCAGTTAAGTTATATGGTGGGTATAGCGTAGCTGGTCTAACGCGTCAGTTTGTGGCACTGAAGATCGTGGGTTCGAATCCCACTTCCCACCCCACACAAAAAAGCCCGATATAATCGCATTTGCGGTTATATCGGGCTTTTTCATCGCATTTGTCACGCAGCTGAAACTGCACATTTGCAGTCGAAAATGCACCAAAAAAGTTGAAAATGCACCTCTCGTCAGACGCCGTCAGACGGAAATTAAGAGATTCAAAATAAAATTCAGAGCAAGAGAGCGATATTTAGGTTTCTCGGCAGGGATTCTTATGCAGCATGAAGCATAAGAATCCCTGCCGAAGTTTGTACAGGTTAGATCTTGAATAATAGCTGAATCAGAGTTACCATAGCAGCAACAAAACAAAAGAAAGACAGAGGGTTGCTGATATGAGGACACAGACATTCGGAGTCGAGGTCGAAATGACGGGTATTACAAGGAAGAGTGCTGCACAGGTGGCAGCAGGTTTCTTCGGAAGCACAGCCGAGTACATCGGAGGCGGCTATGACAAATACGGAGCGAAGGACAGCAGCGGCAGAGTGTGGGCGTTCGGCTCCGACGGCTCGATCAGGATTGAGCGTAAGAACGGCAAGCCCGCCGAGGCTGTGGAACTTGTAACACCGATTCTTCACTATGAGGACATAGAAACGCTGCAGGAGCTCATCAGACGGCTTCGCAGGGCGGGAGCGCTGACAAATAACAGCTGCGGTATTCATGTCCATGTAGGCGCTGATCAGCACACGCCGAGATCGCTGAGAAACTTGGTAAACATCTTCACAAGCAAGCAGGATATAATCTATACCGTGCCTGACAGCACCTGGCCATGATGAATCTCCATTCGTCAATAATGCTGTACACTAATTATGATTACGACAAGAGTAAAATAAAAATGGAGGCGGGGATATTCCTTTCGTCTCCAGAAAAAACTATCGCGAATTATCATGTTGAAAATTCATTTACAAAAAACGATAGTCATTATATCGGTATGGGGTGATCCGGATACCCCAAAATTGTATCACGAACTATCGGCATGTAAATTTTTGTAGGTAGTTCAGATACCCCCATTTGTCACCGCAAACTGGCGGTACTGTATCCGTCCGGGGTAATTAGCATAGCCGGAATTGGTATCGGAAACTGATGGTGTGTTACCACTTTGGGGTAATTAGAATAGCTTGATTTGACATCGGAAACTATCGGCATGTTAATATTTGGAGGTAGTTCAGATACCCACATTTGTCACCGCAAACTGGCGGTACTGTATCCGTCCGGGGTAATTAGCATAGCCGGAATTGGTATCGAAAACTAACGGTAAGGTCATACAAATATCGGCCTTCGAAAATGCGGTTGTTATCGCGTTTCCCCAAAATCGCATTTTCTTTTTGACCGTTTTACCGCAAACCCGCGTTTTCTTTTTGAATGTTTTACCCCAAATCCGCATAATTGTCAAGTGCTACGCTATTTATTATATGCATTTTTTGCAAATGAGGAAAAAACTATCAAAATACAATTTCGTTATCATAATCAGCCAAAATTTCACCAATTCTATGATGCTTTGATCGGATGCGGTAAATTTTTCTTAAAATCCAATTTCGTTATCATAATAGGTTTGAATGGCATCCGATCTATGACTTTTTAACCGAAGTCGGAAAAAATCTCTTGATCGCCATTCTTGTTATCATAATATGTTTGAGGCGGAAAGAGCAAGTAAAGAATAATTATCTTGTGAACGACTCCTGACTCTTATCTGCTGTCAAACACCAACCCAATTTCGGCAGTATGCCGCGGAAGGTTCCTTTAGGTGCACATAAAGGAGCCTTCCAGAAAGGAGTAATTATGACAGATTACGACAAAGAGCAACTCTTAGACTCTTTAGGGACCGAGTGGAGACCGATCCGGGGTTTTCCTCAATACGAGATTTCAAAATCAGGACATGTCCGAAACATCAAAACAGGACGCACTTTGGAACTTCACATTTCTCGCGGCGGGTGGTACGTGAGGCTGTACGATCGCTCAAAGCATTCAACAAGAATAAAGTCTTTGAGCAAGCTTATTTATGAGGCTTATGTTGAAACGCCGGACTATAGGTATACTATTGTATATAAAGACGGCGACCCGTTAAACGACGAATTATCCAATATGTCAGTGAAGCCCTATTACCGTGATGACTGCTTCAAGGCTAAGCCTGTGGACGAGTACAGTATTGACGGTCAGCTGATAAAGACCTGGCATTCCGGGTTATCGGCGGCGAAGAACTATGGCATCAAGCCGGTCGGCATATACAGATGCTGCAAAGGGAAAAAGCCGTCCGCAGGGAACAAGGTCTGG
>JAFZOA010000185.1 GCA_017550775.1 Ruminiclostridium sp.
CGTAGAAGAGTCCATAAGCGACTGGGAGGAATTGGAGCTTGAAGTCGTCCGCGACTCCGAGAACAACGTAATCACCGTCTGCTTCATCGAGAACATCGACCCTATCGGCGTTCACACCGGCGACTCGTTCTGCTCGGCACCGATGCTCACCATACCCGAGGACGTGCAGAAGCAGCTCCAGGAGTATTCCTACAGGATAGTAAAGTCCGTTGAGGTAATAGGCGGCTGTAACTGTCAGTTCGCCCGGGATCCCGAAAGCGGACGCATAGTGGTAATAGAGATCAACCCGCGTACATCGCGTTCTTCCGCACTCGCGTCGAAGGCTACCGGCTACCCGATAGCTCTCGTATCGGCGATGCACGCCTGCGGGCTCACCCTTAAGGACCTTCCCTGCGGAAAGTACGGTACTCTCGACAAGTACGTTCCCGACGGCGACTATGTGGTAATCAAGTTCGCGCGCTGGGCATTCGAGAAGTTCAAGGGTGCCGAGGACAAGCTCGGTACGCAGATGAGAGCTGTCGGCGAGGTCATGAGCATAGGCAAGACATACAAGGAAGCGTTCCAGAAGGCGATAAGAAGCCTTGAGACAGGACGCTACGGCCTCGGCTTCGCGAAGAACTTCCACGATCTGAGCAAGGAGGAGCTGCTCCAGAAGCTCACCTTCCCGACCAGCGAGCGCCAGTTCATCATGTATGAGGCTCTGCGTAAGGGAGCTACCGTTCAGGAGCTCTACGATCTGACAAAGATCAAGCACTGGTTCATCGAGCAGATGAAGGAGCTCGTTGAGGAGGAGGAATCCCTGCTCAAAGGCAAGGGCGCAATACCCGCTCCCGAAGTCCTGAAACAGGCTAAGCTGGACGGTTTCAGCGACCGCTACCTCTCCCAGCTCCTTGCCGTGAAGGAGGACGATATCCGTGCGGAGCGCTATAAGCTCGGCATTAAGGAAGCGTGGGAGGGTGTCCATGTAAGCGGCACCGAGAACAGCGCTTACTACTACTCCACTTATCACCTCGACAAGGACGAGAGTCCCGTAAATACCGACAAGAAGAAGATAATGATACTCGGCGGCGGCCCCAACCGTATCGGTCAGGGCATCGAGTTCGACTACTGCTGCGTTCACGCGGCGCTCGCGCTCAAAAAGCTCGGCTTCGAGTCGATCATCGTCAACTGTAACCCCGAGACGGTCTCCACCGACTACGACACGTCCGACAAGCTCTACTTCGAGCCGCTTACCCTTGAAGACGTGCTCAGCATCTACGAGAAGGAGCAGCCGGTAGGCGTTATTGCGCAGTTCGGCGGTCAGACCCCCCTCAACCTTGCCGCAGACCTCAAAAAGAACGGCGTGCGCATTCTCGGTACCTCCCCCGAAACGATAGACCTTGCCGAGGACAGAGACCACTTCCGCGCAATGATGGACAAGCTCGGCATACCCATGCCGGAGTCCGGAATGGCGGTAACTGTGGACGACGCGCTCTCTATCGCCAACAAGATAGGCTACCCCGTAATGGTCCGCCCGTCCTACGTTCTCGGCGGACGCGGCATGGAGATAGTACACGACGACGAGATGATGAGAGTGTATATGTCCGCCGCGGTAGGCGTTACCCCCGACAGACCCATACTTATCGACCGCTTCCTGCACAACGCGACCGAGTGCGAGGCGGACGCTATCTCCGACGGAAAGAACTGCTTCGTTCCCGCGGTCATGGAGCATATCGAGCTTGCGGGCGTACACTCCGGCGACTCGGCGTGCATACTCCCGTCGAAGAACCTAAGTCAGAAACACATCGACACCATAAAGGAATATACCCGCCTTATCGCGGTGGAAATGAACGTCTGCGGACTTATGAATATGCAGTACGCTATCGAGGACGACACAGTCTATGTGCTTGAAGCCAACCCCCGCGCGTCCCGTACAGTCCCGCTGGTATCGAAGGTGTGCAGCATCAACATGGTGAAGATCGCCACCGAGATCATGACCTCCGAGCTCACCGGAAGACCCTCTCCCGTCCCGGAGCTCAAAGACCGCGTGATACCGCATTACGGCGTGAAGGACGCGGTATTCCCGTTCAATATGTTCCAGGAGGTCGATCCTCTGCTCGGTCCGGAAATGCGCTCCACCGGCGAAGTCCTCGGCATCTCCCCGTCGTTCGGAGAGGCTTACTACAAGGCTGAGGAAGCCACACAGACGCGGCTCCCGTCCGAGGGTACAGTCCTGCTGAGCGTGTGCGACCGCGACAAGGGCGAGCTTGTTGATATCGCGAAGGCGTTCGACGAGCTCGGATTCCATATCCTTGCAACAGGTAAGACATACGAAATGATAGTTGACGCGGGCATAAAGGCAGACCGTGTGAACAAGCTCTATGAGGGTCGCCCCAACATCACCGACTGCATCACCAACGGCGAGATTCAGCTCATAATCAACACTCCCGCCGGCAAGACCAGCGTCCACAACGACAGCTATATCCGTCAGGCCGCGATAAAGCACCGCATACCGTACATCACCACCATGGCGGCGGCAAAGGCGAGTGCCGAGGGCATACGCGCCGTCAAGGAGAATACTCACATCGGCGTGAAGTCGCTGCAGGAGTATCACAGCGAGATCAAGTGACAAAAGCAAAACTCCCCCGTCATGGGGGAGTTAATGCTTTTACTCATATTGGAGGTA
>JAFZOA010000186.1 GCA_017550775.1 Ruminiclostridium sp.
GAAGGCTTGAAAACATCAAGGAGCTCAAATCCTCGATGATAACCTTCTGTGAGGACAACGAGAACCACACGCTGTTCGATTACCTCGAACAGGTGGCGCTGCTCTCCGACATCGACAGCTACAACGACTCGGAGGACAGGGTCACGCTTATGACCATGCACGCGGCGAAGGGTCTGGAGTTCGAGAACGTGTACATAATCGGTGCGGAGGAGAACATTTTCCCGAGCTACCGTTCTCTCGCAGATATGTACGAGCTCGAAGAGGACAGGAGACTCTGCTATGTGGCGATAACCCGCGCAAAGCGCAGGCTTTACATCACCACGGCGGACGAGAGACTTCTGTACGGCACGACCCAGCATAACAAGATGTCGCGCTTTATCAAGGAGATACCGGAGGAGTATATAGAAATGAACGACAAGTCTGCACGCGCTTCGGCAATGAGCGAGCGCACATACGGCGGAAGAAAGCAGTCCACCTATTTGCAGGACCGCTCTGCGGCACAGGCGGCAAAACCCGCGGCAAAGCCTTCGTCGGAGTCCTTCGCGCCCGGCGACCGCGTAAGCCACCGCAAGTTCGGCGAGGGTACCGTCATCAGCGCGACCCCGCTCGGCAACGACATTCTGGTGGAGATAAGCTTCGATACGGCGGGTACGAAGAAGCTTGCGGCGGCGTTTGCGAAGATAACGAAGATATGACGCTGTATGTGAGCGACCTTGACGGAACGCTGCTCAACGGCGAGGGAAAGTTAAAGCCCCGCGCCGCCGATATGCTCAACCGCTTTATCGAGAGCGGGACGATGTTCTCGTACTGCACGGCACGCGGGCTCGCGACGGCGGGGGAGATACTCTCGGAGGTAAAGCTCACCGCGCCGGTAGTCCTGATGAACGGGGTGTACATCTACGACCCGGTGACCGGAGAGTACCCGGTCAGGAATATGTTCGACAAGCGGCAATGCGAGATGATACGGCGCGTCGTGAATGAGAACGGCGAGACCCCGATGATCTTCGCGTTCATCGACGGCAAGGAGCGGGTGAGCTTCGTCGAGGACGCGGAAAACCTAAAGGCGCACCTCTCCCGCCGCAAGGGCGACAGCCGCAGGCGGCCGCTACCCGATCGGGAAGGTCTTTTCGACGGGGAGGTGTTCTACGCCGCGTTCATTGACCCCGTGAACAGAGCTGCGCTTGACGAGGTGTTCACCGAGGAGAACGGCTTCCGGGTAGCCTGCTACAACGACACCTACCCGCCCTTTCAGCTCTGGTACGAGGTCTTCCCGGCGTGCGCGGGGAAGGCGAACTCCATAGGCAAGCTGCGGGAGCTCACAGGTGCGGACGAGGTGGTGTGCTTCGGTGACAACGCGAACGACATACCCATGTTTGAAGTCTCGGACAGGTGCTACGCGGTGGGAAACGCGATACCGGAGCTCAAAGCGATCGCGGACGGCGTTATCGGCACGAACGAGGAATGCGGAGTTCCCATGTTCATCGAGAAGGAGATCTTCCCGGTGCTCGCCTATACCCCCTATGACGGCTCCCCTCCCGACGATGAGCGGTTCGCGGCGGCGGTGAGCAGGGCGCTTGAACGCGAGCGCACCACTATCGGCACGCTCAACGAGAAGACGATACACAACGCGCTGAAATGCTACTACTGCGACGAGGCGGATCACGAGGCGCGGATAGGAGACTACTACGCGGACGGGGTAGGGGAGAACGGCATTTTCGAGATACAGAGCGGGAGCTTTTCCTACCTTGCGAAGAAGCTGTCACGAATGCTCCGGATAAGCCATGTGACCGTGGTGTACCCATACGAGAAGATCACCCGGAACTACTCGGTGAACGAGCAGACGGGGGAGGTAATGACTGTCACGAAGCGCACGGAGAACTCGTTCTCAAAGCTGTTTCTGGAGCTTTACCGGCTGAAAGCGTTCCTTACCAACCCGAACCTTACCGTCAGAATAGCGTTCCTGGAGCTCGACAAGAAGACCTACTACCGTGACGAGCGGCGCATACGGCGGAAGGGCATGAAGAAGGATAAGTGCCCGACCCGGCTGATACGCGAGATCGTGCTGGAGCAGCCGGAGGACTACCGCGTGTTCCTTCCGGAAAACCTTCCCGGGGAGTTCACAAAGGCGGAGCTTCAGAAGCTTTGCCGCCCGACGGACGCGGGGCTCATGCTCTCGGTGCTTGAATTCACCGGAATTATCCGCAGAAGCGGCAAACGAGGGAAAAGCATACTTTACTCTGTTAATAACATTTAACTGTCAGGCATATCACTGTTTTATCGGGATATGCCTTTTTTCAATTAGCAATTGTCAATTAAAATCTTGATTTCTCTGTGGGATTGTGGTATAATATACTAATAAAGTGTGTCCGGAACGACACGCTTGTACGGATATTACAGGAAAGAAGGTATTCTTTTGAGTTCTGTCCATGAAGATAAAAAACAGGGAGTTGCCCTGCAGAAATATATTTCCCCCGCGTCGGCGTGGGCGATCTCGTTCGGCTGTATCATCGGCTGGGGCGCGTTCGTCATGCCCGGGACGACGTTCCTGCCGCTGGCGGGACCCCTCGGGACCGCGATCGGTATGTTCGTCGGCGCGGTCGCAATGCTTGTTATCGGCTTCAACTACCACTTTATGATGAAGCGCTACCCCGACGCGGGCGGCTCCTTCACCTTCGCTAAAGAGGTCTTCGGGGAGGATCACGGCTTCCTCAGCGCGTGGTTCATGACCCTCGCTTACGTCGCTATCCTCTGGGCGAACATCTCCGCGCTCCCCCTCGTCGGCAGGAACATCTTCGGC
>JAFZOA010000187.1 GCA_017550775.1 Ruminiclostridium sp.
CGACAGTACCGAGTCCGCGTCATTGTACCGTGCAAGAAGTGTTGTCTCCGTGAAACCTGCGGGAACTCCCGCACTGTCGGGAACCGAGCCTGTGAGCAGACCCGAGCCGCCCTTTACGAGAAGTCCGTCGGAATGTCCGTGGTAACAGCCCTCAAACTTGATTATCCGCTCGCGTCCGGTGAAACCGCGTGCGGCTCTGACTGCGCTCATTACCGCTTCCGTTCCCGAATTCACGAGCCGCAGCAGCTCCATTGACGGGTAATGATCTTTTATCTTTTCGGCGAGCAGTATCTCGCCCTCGTGACAAGCGCCGTAGGTGAGTCCGTTATCGCAGGCACGTTTTACCGCTTCAATGACCGCCGGGTGAGCGTGACCGAGAATGTCGGGTCCCCACGAGCACACATAGTCGATGTACTCATTGCCGTCGGCATCGGTTATCCTGTCTCCGTGCGAACCCGCGATATACAGCGGCTCGCGGCCGACACTCCCGAATGCGCGGACGGGGCTGTTCACACCGCCGGGCATAAGAGTTTTCGCTTTTCCGAATAACTCGGATGATCTGTTTGTATTCATTGTTAATCTATCCATTCTGCCGCTTCAAGTGCGTGATATGTGATGATGATATCAGCGCCCGCACGCTTTATTGCAATAAGGTTTTCGAGCACTATCCGTTTTTCGTCTATCCATCCGTTCGCTGCGGCTGCCTTTACCATGCTGTATTCGCCGCTTACGTTGTATGCCGCTATCGGAAGATCAAAGCGGTCACGCGCGGCACGGACAATGTCGAGATAAGCGAGCGCCGGCTTTACCATTACCATATCCGCGCCCTCGTCAATATCATCGGCGATCTCTCGGAGCGCCTCACGCCCGTTGGTGACGCTCATCTGATATGTGCGCCTGTCTCCGAACGCGGGAGCGGATTGTGCCGCGTCACGAAACGGTGAGTAGTAGCCCGACGCGAACTTTGCGCTGTAAGAAAGTATCGGCGTGTTTATGTGTCCCGCGCTGTCAAGCGCCGAACGTATCGCGGCAACTCTGCCGTCCATCATATCCGACGGCGCGATGATATCCGCGCCCGCGTCTGCGAGACTTACCGCCATTTTCGCAAGCAGCGGCAGCGTGTCGTCATTTACGATCTTGCCGCAGCACACAACTCCGCAATGCCCGTGAGAGGTGTATTCGCAGAGGCACACGTCCGCGATAACGAGCAGGTGAGGGTACTTCTCCTTGATGTGCCGTATCGCACGCTGAGTGATGCCCGTTTCGCTGTACGCTTCTGTCGCAAGCTCGTCCTTGTGCGCGGGAATACCAAATATCAGCAATCCCGCGATACCGCTTTTTTCCGCGCGGTCAAGCTCCTCGTCAATCGTGTCGAGTGACCACTGATAAATGCCCGGCATGGAGTCGACGGGGTTCTTTATTCCTTCTCCTTCCGTCACAAATATCGGATAGATAAGCTCGCTTTTGGTGAGCCTTGTTTCACGCACGAGCGAGCGCATTTCTTCACTTGTGCGAAGTCGCCTGAATCGTCTCATTTCCGGTCTCCTTTTATTACATTCAGAACACCCTCCGCACTGTGCGGAGAGGCTGTGATCATCCTGTTTTTCGTGTATTTTTCTGCAGTTTCTTGCGTTTGTACACCGATACAAACTACCGTTGTTTTTTCGGATATCGTGCTTCCGCGGTCGAAAAAGCTGCGTACTCCGAACGAGCTCCCGAACACGATGTAGTTGGTGTCCGCGAATATCGCAGGCAGGTTTCGTTCCGTGGTATCGTATATCTTCACATCATCGTAGCCGGTTCCGCGTCTGTCAAGCGTTTCGGTAAACTCCACCGAGCCGAGCTCCGCACGGAGTATCAGCACTTTTCCGGTGATGTTGTCCGCAATCGCGTCCGCAAGCGCAGCGACCGTGTATCTTGTTGGAACAATGTCCGGTATAAGTCCCGCCGCCCCGAGCGTTTCAGCAGTTCCGCTTCCTACCGCGGCTATCTTTATCCCCGCGAGTGTCCGAAGGTCGATGTGTTTTTCACGACAATCTGCAATGAATAACTCCGCACCGTATGAGCTTGTGAACGCTATACAGCTGTAGCCGTCAAGTGCCGGTATATCGTGCTTTTTCGTTATGGTCACATGACTGTGGAGATGCACTTTCGCGCCCTCGCTTTTAAGCAGAGCGGACACTTTACCGGTGAATTTTGCCGTTCCCGTGACTGTCACCGAAACGCTGTGTAATGCATAAGAAGCATTGTCATCGGAAAAATCATACGCCGCAGTTTCGCCGACAACGATGACCGCCGGAGCTGTCATTCCTGCCGCTTTTCCGACAATATCCGCGAGCGTGCCGCGCACGGTTTTCTGCTTTGCTGTACCGCCGTCGGAAATGATCGCTGCGGGAGTTTCCGGTGACATTCCGCCGCGCACAAGTCCGTCCGCGATGTCACGAAGTGCCGCCAAACCCATAAGAAATACAATAGTTCCGTCGAGTCCCGCATACCGCGTAAAATCACTTTTGTCGTTTGCTGTGTGGGCGGTTATGACATGAAACGCACGGCTCACATTTCTGTGTGTCACAGGTATTCCCGCAAGCTCCGGAGCCGCAATACATGACGAGATTCCCGGTATGACCGAGAATGGGATATTATGAGTCTGAAGCTCGGTTATTTCCTCACCGCCTCGCCCGAATACAAACGGATCGCCGCCTTTGAGCCGCGCTACTGTATGACCTTCGAGCGCCTTTTCAACAAGCAGTGCATTTATTTCTTCCTGCGACGCGCTGTGCTTTCCCGAACGTTTTCCGACGCATATCAGCTCCGCATTTTCGTTTGCGTGTCCGAGAAGAGATGTGTCGATAAGCGCGTCGTAAATAATAACATCACACTTTTTCAGTGCTTTCAGACCGCGCAGGGTTATCAGATCATACGCCCCGCAGCCTGCGCCGATGATATATACAAAGCCCGTCACAGCGCGTTCACCAGCCTTTCTGCAAGCGTGAACCGTTTCTCAGACGGAGCGCTGTCGGTTAGTGTTTCGCGCTGATCTTTGGTGACGGTCAGCGTGATGATACCGTCTTTTATGTATGACACAGCTCCCGCCGGTGACGAGCACCCCGCGTTCAGCAGTTCCAGCACCTTTCGCTCGGTCTCAAAGCACATGAATGTATCACGGTCGCTTATTGCAGACAGCGTTTTTGCAAGCTCGCCGTCGCGCGACTGAACCGCAATTATACCTTGACAAGGCGCGGGAACGAGAGTGTTGAAATCAATTCTTGTAAAGTCAAATCTTTCGTCTGAGAACGCGCCGAGCCGTTCAAGGCCCGCCGCAGCAAGCACGACAGCATCGTACTGTCCGTCGGCCAGCTTGTTGAGTCGTGTATCTACATTCCCGCGAATGTCGGTTATTTTCGGATTGGTGATCATCTTACCGGCACCGACTGCACGACGTGTACTGCTTGTTCCGATCACCGGATTTTCCGGCAGCGTTTCACCCCGTCTTGTGACCAGAATATCATGAGGTTCTGCACGTTTCAGCACCGCACAGGTGCAAGTTCTGTCTGCGATCTCAAGCGGCAGATCCTTCGCGCTGTGAACAGCGATATCTATCTCGCCGTCAAGCATAGCGCGCTCTATCTCGTCGATGAAAACACCCTTTCCGCCGATTTTTTCGAGCGGCTTATCGAGTATCACATCGCCCTTTGTCGTAATATGCACGAGCTCGGTCTCCACATCGGGAAACGCCCGTTTTATCGCATTCGCGGCGAGCTCCGACTGTATCAAAGCCAGCTTGCTTTTCCGCGTTCCTATCCGTATTTTCATAAGCTCTCCAGAAGCTCCGTTATCTCACTTTCCGACGGTAATTCGGGTTTCTTCACACAACGTTCGAGAAGTGCGTCGGCAGCGTTTTTTCTCTGTTCCTCGGTCGTAAATTTCTGCTTTATGAGCGGTCTGAACTTCGCAAGGATCTCTCCCGCTGCAAGTGTTTTTTCGTCAAATATGGTTTCTGCTTTTTCTTTTATGTAACGCGCAAATACCGGACTATTTCCGCCCGTTGAAATGCCGACGGTAACATTGTTTTTCTTGACTATTGCGGGGAAATAGAACCCGCAGTTTTCGGGGTCATCGACTGTGTTCACGAGAATGCCGAGCTGCGTGCAAAGCTCGTAGATGTGCGAGTTGAGCACTCTGTCGTTCGTTGCGGCAATTACCGCAAAAGCGTTGTAAAGATCGCTGTCGCGATAATTCCGCCACACCAGCCTGACCCCCGGCAATTCCGAAAATTCGTAGCATATCGACGGTGCAACGACTGTTATTTCCGCGTCGAACGGCAGCAGCTTTTCCGCTTTTCGCAGAGCGACATTTCCACCGCCGACTATCAGAATTTTCCGATCCTTTATGTCGATAAAAAATGGAAAATAAGCCATTCACTCCGCCCCCAGTCTTCCAAGAACATCAAGCACCGCTGCAAACTGTGAACTGTCAAGTCCGTCACGCAGTCTGTACAGCAGTCCGTCGAATTTCAGCTTTTCGGCTGAGCTTCTCGCATCGTCGAGCCGCGGGAGAAATTCATGAAAAGCGAGCTTTTTCTGCAGCTCATCAAGCTCCTCGGAAATGATGTTACCGGCTTGCTCCGCAGCAGTCATTTTAATCTCGTTCCCGCGCTTTGCGAGCTCGCCGAGATCATCTATCCCGATAAGCCGCACGCCGTTTATCTCCGTGACTGAACGCTCTATGTCTGGCGGTACTGCGAGGTCTATCAGAAGTCTCGGCTTTCCGGATTTAAGCGCCGCTTTCAGACGGTTTGATGTTACCGTGAAATGAGGGCTTGCGGTCGCGCTTATAATGCAGTCCGCGCTGTCCGCGTATTCGTAACGCTCGTCATACGGAACGGTTTTTACGCCCTCGTAAACGACAGTTCCCGACGAATGCGCACGGGCGGTCTGCGTGATATTTACGTTAGAGTGAGGAAGAAGATTTTTCAGCGTTGCCGAACCTATTTTTCCGCTCGCGCCGATCATCAGTATGTTCACATTTTTGCCGAGCTTCGCGGCTTCGTTCGCGGCGATAGTCGCTGCGGAAACGGGAGTTTTCGACAACGCAGTCTCGGTCTTTATCCGCTTTGCCGCCGTTATTGCAGCCTGAAATACGGTGTTGAGTTCAAAGTCCGTAGAGCCGACGGATTCCGCATACGCTTCCTTGACCTGACGAAGTATCTCATCCTCGCCGATTATCATGGAGTCGATACCGCTTGCCACGCGGAACAGATGACGCAGGGATTTTTCGCCTTCGTAGATCCGCAGATACTCGGAAATGCTGTCAATTCCCGAATATTCCGCGAGCAGAGCCGAGGCTTTTTCAATTGTTGCTTCCGTGAAGTACAGCTCTGTGCGGTTGCAGGTGCAGAGCACCACCGACTTACCGAGAGCCGCCCGGATCTCGGCACGTTTTTCCGCGTCGAACGAGAACCGCTCGCGCACCGAAACATCGGCTTTTCTGTAATTTATGCTGAGTGCTTTCATGTTATCACCGAACACTATTATATCACACAAAACATACAATGTCAATAGGAGAAGTATATTTTAAATGTGCGGCTGCCATATACAACCGCACATAAGTATTCAGATAACTACAGTCTCTTCTCGGATCGCGTTGTTTTTCAGCAACCTTACCGAGTCGCCGTGTGTGACGAAGATACGATAAATGAAAACATCGACCTTCTCGCCGACCTCTACCGCAGGCTCGTCAAGTCCGCGCCTTGCGCTGAATGTACTGTTGTTGCAGTTCACCGTGACCTCTATGCTGCTGCCGCGGAATTGCGCGTCCTTTACGACGCCCTCAACGGCTGAGCTTTTGTATTTTTGCAGCTCATTCTTCTTTGTGATCTTGACAAATTCAGGACGCACGATAGCTTTGTCGTATTCACCGATCTCGTCGAAGGATTTGAACGACTTATAATCGACGAGCTCCGAGGTCACACCGAAGAATGCGGATGTAAAAGCGGTAGTCGGGTTGCGGTAGATGTCAATGGGTGTTCCCGTCTGTTCAACGCGCCCTTTATTGGTGACAATTATCTCGTCGGAAACTTCTATAGCCTCGTCCTGATCGTGAGTTACGAATATTCCCGTCACACCGAGCTGATGTATCATGTCCTTGAGCCACTTGCGAAGCTCCTGACGCACCTTCGCGTCTATAGCGGCAAACGGTTCGTCAAGCAGCAGCACCTGCGGATTTGGAGCAAGGGCGCGCGCGAATGCTACACGCTGGCGCTGACCGCCGGAAAGCTGCGACGGATAACGCTTCTCGAAGCCCTCCAGCCCGATAAGCTTTATAAGCTCCTTGACACGGGCGTTCACGCTTTCTTTGTCCTGCTTACGGACTTTCAGACCGAAAGCGATATTCTCAAACACTGTCATATAGCGAAACAGCGCATAGCTCTGAAATACAAAGCCGATACCGCGTTCGCTCGCCGGTATATCGTTCACTACTTTTCCGTCAATGATTATCTCTCCGCTGTCGGGCTTTTCAAGGCCCGCGATCATACGGAGTATTGTGGTCTTGCCGCTTCCCGACGGACCGAGAAGCGCCACGAGCTTGCCCTTTTCTATCTCAAAGCTCACATTGTCCGAGGCTTTGAAATCGCCGTAGGATTTATTTATGTTTTTAAGCTCAATATACATTATTTTTCGCCTCGTCTCTTTCCGATGTACTCAACTATGCTGCGGACAATAAGTATCACGACCGCAAGCACCACAAGTATCGAGGATACCGCGAATGCCGCCATGAACTTGTTGTCGCCGAAAAGTATCTCCACCTGCAGCGGCAGTGTAACGGTCTTTCCGCGAAGATGTCCGGACAGTACCGATACCGCGCCGAACTCACCCATTGCGCGCGCCGCACAAAGCACTATGCCATACATAAGCGCCCACTTGATATGCGGGAGCGTGACCTTGCGGAATATGGTAAATCCCTTTGCGCCCATAAGCGCCGCGGCTTCTTCTTCGTCTGTTCCCTGTGCGTCAAGCACGGGGAGTATCTCGCGCGAGATGAACGGGAATGTCACGAATACTGTTGCAAGGATAATTCCCGGTACGGCGTAAACCACCATGAAATCTATGCTTTCGAGCAGGGGATAGAGCGCGCTCTGTCTGCCGAATGTAAGCACGAATATAAGACCCGCGATTATCGGCGATACTGTGACCGGAAGGTCTATAAGCGTTACGAGCAGCTTCTTTCCGTGAAATCTGAACTTTGATATTGCCCACGCCGCGAACAGTCCGAATATAGTGTTTATCACGACTGCGAATATCGTAGCTTCAAGTGTCAGCAACAGCGCGCTTATCGTATCGGGGTCGGAAAGCGTTTCGAGATACGGAACTATACCTTTCCGGAAAGCCTCGTAAATTACCGTGATAAGCGGCATCACAAGCATCACGAACAGAAACAGGACACTTATGGTTATGAGTATTATTTTTACCGCTGTCGAGCCTGCTGTTTTCGCGTGTATGTCTGTGCTGCCTTCGCGCGATATAACACGTTTTGCGGGCTTTGCGGCTAATGTGTTTTCCGCTGCCATATCAGTGCCCTCCTTTCAGTATTTTTGCGCTGCGTATCTGTATGATGTTTACGATGAAGAGTATCAGGAATGCCGCCGCGAGCATAACGAGAGCTATTGCAGTCGCGCTCGGATAGTCGTATTCCTGCAGCTCCGACATTATGATAAGCGGAGTGATCTCCGTTTCATACGGCTGGTTTCCGGCAATGAAAACGACGCTTCCGTATTCGCCGAGGCAGCGGCCGAACGCGAGCCCGAAGCCTGTGAAGATAGCGGGACGAAGCTCGGGGAGAATGACTTTCCAGAAAGTGCGTGTGCGGCTTGCTCCGAGAATGCCCGCGGCTTCTTCATAGAGCGGGTCGAGCTTTTCGAGAACGGGCTGCACGGTGCGTACAACGAACGGTATGCCAATGAATATAAGCGCTATCGTTATACCGATGCGCGTGTATGCGATCCTGATGCCCATATTTGCAAAAATGCCGCCTATCCAGCCTGTGTCAGCGTACAGAGAGGTGAGCGAGATGCCCGCAACAGCAGTAGGAAGTGCGAACGGAAGCTCGATCATACCGTCGAGAATGCGCTTTCCGGGGAAGTTATACCGCACGAGCACCCACGCGAGTATCACACCCATTACCGAGTTTATGACCGAAGCAATAAACGATGTCAGAAGGCTTACTCCGAAGCTTGCCACAACGCGGGGGCGGGTTATGACCTTTATTATTTCTGCGAAGTCCATTTTCGCAGTGAATACCACAAGCGATGCGAGCGGTATCAGAACCATTATGCTCAGCAGTGCAAGTGTTATGCCCATTGAAATCCCGAAGCCGGGAATTATCCTTTTGTTGTTTTTCATAAAAAACACCCGTTTTAAAATATCAATTAAATTCTCGCTGCACCTTACCCCGCCTCCGGCGGGGTAAAATGCACCGTCAGTATCCGGTCTATTACAGCATATCCCCGCCGCATGGGCGGGGATATTATTTGTTGAAGAAAAGAACTTTTGTGTTTCGTCACGATTCAGATAACGGCGAAGCCGCTCCATAATTGTGAATTGTGCATTGTGAATTATGAATTGATTCAATCCTGTTCGTAGATCTGGTCGAAGAGTCCGCCGTCTGCGAAATGCTTTGCGAATGCTTCATCCCAGCCGCCGAAATCGTTGATGGTAACGAGGTTGATGTTAAGGTCGAATGTATCGGAGAATTCGGCAAGAACCTTTTCGTTGGAGGGACGGTAGAAGTTTTCGCCGGCAATTCTCTGCGCTTCCTCGGAGTAGAGGTAATTCAGATATTCGGTAGCAACTTCACGGGTGCCGTTCTTGTCAACTACCTTATCAACTATTGCTACAGAGGGCTGAGCGAGAATGCTTATGCTCGGAGTTACGATCTCATAATCGTCGGGATATTCCTTGAGGGAAAGGAATGCTTCGTTCTCCCATGCGAGAAGTACATCGCCCTGCTTGTTCTCAACGAAGGAGTTTGTAGCTCCTCTTGCGCCGGAATCGAGCACGAGAACGTGAGAATAAAGCTTCCTGATATAGTCAACTACCTTTGCTTCATCGTTGTTATATTCCTTCTGAGCCCATGCCCATGCAGCAAGGTGGTTCCAGCGTGCGCCGCCGGAGGTCTTGGGGTTCGGTGTGATAATGCCTACATCGTCTCTTGCGAGGTCGCCCCAGTCAAGAATGTTCTTCGGGTTGCCCTTGCGTACAAGGAATACTATTGTCGAGGTGTACGGCGAGCTGTCAAGCGGGAATTCGCTTACCCAGCCGGGTTCGATAAGACCGGCATCGCGTACCGAGTTTACGTCATATTCGAGCGCGAGTGTTACCACATCGGCAGGGTTTCCGTTTGCAACTTCGAGAGCCTGCTTGCCGGAACCGCCGTGGGACTGTGTGATATCTACGGTCGAGTCATGCTCGGATTCCCAGTGCTTTTTGAAAGCCTCGTTGTACGCTGCGTAAAGCTCGCGTGTCGGGTCGTATGATACGTTGATTATCGAGTAATGCTTGCCGGATTCCGGAGCAGCCGTGGTCGCTTCCGTATCGTTCGATGCCGAAGCGTTGGCGCAGGATGTCGCGGCGAATAATGTTGTTATGAGTGCGAGTGAAGCTGCTGTTGTTTTAAATAATGTACCTTTCATTTTTGAATACCTCATTTCATAAAATTTCTGAACTTTCTGTTCTCCCCGCGGTTGGCGTGGAAGTCATTATGTCTTATTTTGTGAAATGGGATTCAACAGCGGACAACTCCTCCCGCCGATCGTAATGTTATTCTTTTCATAGCTTGTCTTCCTTTTGTCCGTCACCGTCAGCAACTTTTTTCTGTCGCCTGACCTGTTGACAGCATTAGCCTACTATTCATATCAATGCGATATGTTTAATCTCTATGTGCCTATAATACTACATTTCACACGGGTTGTCAATATCAAAAACCTAAGTTTGTAGATTGTCACATTTTTATCGAATTCCGACTGAAAACTTTTCGTTCAAAAAATTCATAATATTCTGATATGTATTTGGGGTAATATGGGATAATTGCCGATAATAAAGTACCGGACAACAAAATAGGATGCTGTCCGGTGTTTATCATAATTCTGTTGTATTCGCTTCGACCATAGGGAAGTACGCTTTCTCCTGTATGTTGACTACAGCGTTTCTTATCTTTTTCAGCACTTCCGGTATTTTGGTATCGGCAGCTTCAAAGATCGTGTCGTTTGATGTATCAAGGATAAGCGGCAGAGCCTTTTCGGGAATTGTTATACCCGGAAGCTCCTCATCGGTGTGACCTTCGTAGTAAAGCACTGTGCCGTAATAAAGATGCACCGAGAACTCGGTCACCTTACGGACATTTCTGCCCTTGTAACCAGCGTCGCCGTCCTCCGAAGGATCGACTACCGTAAGACGAAACTTTGTGTTCTCGTCTGCGATTTTTTCACTGTCCGTGACTATACCGAGATAGTCGAGCAGCATACGCGGCGTGAGCTTTGAGACAATGCCCGCTTTCATCACGACACGTTTCATGGTGTCATCGGGCTTGTGCTCGCGCAGATCGTGAGCGCCGCTTAAATATGCGTTTCTCCAGACGCTCGATTCCGCACGGTATCCGAGCTGTTCAAGAGCGTCGGCTTCAAGATAACGCGCGCGGGTATTGTCGGGGTTCGCGAAAACGACATATCCCGCAGCTTTTGCCGCCTGCTCATATCTTCCGTTCGCAAAGTCTTCCTCGGCAAGCTCTAAAACGTGCTCCTCTGAGCCCGCGTAGCGCAGGAACAGCTCCGCTTCTTCCTTTTCGGTCAGCGGGTCAATTTCGTTCGGGTCACCGTTCCAGAAGCCGAGATATTTTGTATATACGGCACGCGAGTTTATCTGCACCGAGCCGTAATACGGTCTGATATACCACGCTTTTTTCAGCTTTTCCGGTATCTTTATCAGCTTTGCGGTTTCTTTCGCTGTCTTGCCGAGATTTGCAAACAAAAGCGTGCGGTCGTGGATATGCTTGTATACGGTTCAGCCGATAAGCGAGATTGCGGAGATACTGAAAGGCTATCCAGACTGTAAGCTGCACATCGACGCGACACAGGCTGTCGGGAAGATACCCGTAACTTTTGCCGGGTATGATACAGCCTGCTTTGCGCCGCATAAGTTCTACGGACTCAAAGGCTGCGGTGTGCTTTATAAGCGAGAGGGCGTCGTTCTCGAACCTCTCATACACGGTGGCGCAAGCACCACGATATATCGCAGCGGAACTCCCGATACCGCAGCGATTGCAGCATGCAGTACGGCGCTTGGTATAGCCGTGAACGAGCTTGACAAACGGCGTGAGCACATCGGAACTATTAATGGGTTTATAAGGAGCGAACTCGCGAAAATTCCGCAAGTCCGCATTAACAGCCCGGACGGTGCAGTCCCGCATATCCTCAATGTTTCCGTGACCGGTATCAAGGGCGAGCGGATGCGTGAGCTTATGGACGAGCGCGGTATCTGCATTTCCGTGAAGTCGGCGTGCTCCGTCCCGAATACGCCTTCACGCGCGGTCATGGCGGTATCGCGGGACAGAAAAAGCGCGCTTTCTTCGTGGCGTGTGAGTCTCAGTCATCTCACAACACAGGAAGAAGCGCAAGCGTTCATTGACGCGCTGAAGGAAATAATAAATCAAAATTAATGGAGGACACCCGCATGACAGATGTTTACAAGGAATGCCCGAGCTTTGAAAATGACAGATACCTGATCCGCTTTGTTGACGCGAATGACGCGGACGATCTGCTGGAGGTTTACAGTGATAAAAACGCTCTGCCGTTCTTCAACAGCGACAACTGCGACGGAGATAATTTCTATTATCCGACAAAAGAGAAAATGCAGAGCGCGATAAATTTCTGGCTCAGATCTTACGAAACAAAATGGTTCGTAAGGTTCGCAATAATCGACAAAGCCGCATCAAATGCGATAGGCACAGCCGAACTGTTTCACCGCGAAGCCAATGACGCTTTCAACGGAGTCGGCGTTCTTCGTCTAGATGTGAAAAGCGGATATGAAAAGGAAGATGTGATGTCCGATATTCTGTCGCTTATCATTCCGCCGGCGTTTGAATTGTTCGATTGCGACAGAATAATCACAAAGGCTCTCTGCTATGCAGTCGAGCGTATTGAGGCATTGAAGAAATACGGCTTTGAAAAGTCGGACGAGCTTCTTATCGGAACAAACGACAAATACGCATATAACGGGTATTGGGTCGTTAATAAATAATTCGGAGGACAAAACCATGCAGAAAATTCACACAGACAATGCGCCGAAAGCGGTAGGTCCCTATTCGCAGGCAATAGTTACGGGCAGTCTTGTATTCACATCGGGACAGATAGCCATTGATCCTGCAACAAATGCGGTCGAAGCGAGCGACATCACCGGACAGACCGAACAGGTCATGAAGAACCTCGGAGCTATCCTCGAAGCGGCGGGCTCGTCGTTCGACAAGGCAGTCAAAACTACCTGCTTTCTTGCGGATATGGGCGACTTCGCGGCATTCAACGAGATCTACGGGAAATACTTTACGTCGCTTCCCGCACGCAGTTGTGTAGCGGTTAAGACACTGCCGAAAAACGTTCTTGTTGAGGTAGAAGTTATCGCGGAAGTCTGAACAGGATATACAAAAAAGGCCGTTCATCGCACAGGTGAACGGTCTTTTTTTCATATAAACAGGCTTGTATCCGAGGTCTCGGCAGAGCCTAAAAATGTGGCAACGCCGCCGAGCTCAACACCGTCGATAAGCTCCTCCTGACGGATCCCCATAATGTCCATCGACATCTGACATGCGACTATCCGGACACCATGAGAGATAGCGTTCTGTATCAGTTCCTCAAGCGATGATACTCCTTTTTTCTTCATTATACCGCGTATCATTTTTGAGCCCGCACCGCACATATTCATCCGTGACAGTCCGAGTTTTTTTGTTCCTCGTGGCATCATAGCGCCGAACATTTTTTCGATGAAGTTTTTCTTCACCTTGACTTTCTTCGGGCGGCGAAGTATATTGAGTCCCCAGAACGTGAAGAAGATCGTAACTTTTCGTCCCATTGATACAGCACCATTTGCGATGATGAACGCGGCAATTGTTTTATCGAGGTCGCCGCTGAAAACGATGAATGTCTTGTCGTTCTGAACGGCTGTCTGCGCAGCTACGGGAGCCTCCGCTTTCTCCACCTCGGCGGTTATCACATCGCCGTTTGTGTCGAGCTTCAGCAGCTTGTTTCCTGTGCGCTCACACCATACCGCTATATCGGAGCGGAATGCTTCTTCGGTCGCTTCAACGATTATATGCTGACCTATCGCGATTTCTTTCAGCTCGTCCGCGACTTTGACGATAGGCCCCGGACATTTTAGTCCCTTTGCGTCAACGAAAACAGGCTTGCTTGCGAGAACCTGTGAATACGCCTTGAAGCCGCCCGCGACATTATACGCATCATATCCGCGATCTTCGAGGATCTCCGCTACCTCCTCGCTGAGGTCGCCGGTGGAGCAGATAACGTAAACCGGCTTATCCTTCGGTATCTCGTCGATGTGTTTTGAAAGCTCTGAAAACGGGATATTCAGCGCGTTGCCGAGCGGATGAACAAGAACGTCGTCCTTTTCACGGACATCTATAAATGTGAAGCTGTCGGGCGCGAGTTCAAGCAGCCCGGCGGCTGTTATTATTTTTCCGGACATATTTTTACTACCTTTCAGATTATATAGAACCAGCTCTCATCGTCAACTTCGATAGTCTGCGGAGGCTCACTCTGAACGGGATTGGAAGCATCGTAGTTATAACGGAGTCCTTGATTTTTAACGCTGACCTTTGCACCCTCGGGAACGGAGCGGGTGATGAATGCGTTACCGCCGATAACGACATTTTTGCCGATAACGGTATCGCCGCCGAGAATGGAAGCTCCGGAATAGATAGTAACGTTGTCCTCGATAGTGGGGTGACGCTTTTTGCTTTTGAGAGCCTGACCGCCGCGGGTCGAGAGCGCACCGAGCGTAACGCCCTGATATATCTTCACGTTGTCGCCTATGATAGTCGTCTCACCGATAACGATGCCCGTGCCGTGGTCGATGAAGAAATACTTTCCGATAGTCGCGCCGGGGTGAATGTCAATACCTGTTTCGCTGTGCGCGTACTCGGTCATGATACGCGGGATTATCGGTATTTTCAGCAGCCAAAGCTCGTGTGCGATACGGTTGACAAGAATTGCGAACAGACCGGGGTACGAGTAGATTATCTCGTCCTTGTTGTATGCCGCGGGGTCGCCGTCGTAGGCAGCCTGCACGTCGGTCTCAATGTACTCGCGTATCTTCGGGAGCTTTTCGAGGAACTCGAATGTTTTGCCCTCGGCTATTCCAGCGAGTGTGAGTTCGTCTGCGTTTTCGAGGTCCTTGTCATAGCGCAGGACAATGGATATCTGCTTTATCAGCTTGAATATCACGTCCTCGAGAAGCATCGAGATGTTGTTGCGAACAGTGTAAACGCGGTAGGACTTGTTTCTGAAATAGCCCGGGAAGATTATACGGCGAAGGCTCGCTATGATCTCGGTAATGACCTCCTTGTCCGGGTGGTCGAAGGTCTTGATCTCGTCGATAGTCTTTCCGCCGTCGTAATCCTCAAGCAGTCTCAGCATAAGGTGGTTGATGTTTTCTTCTAACTTGTGCATAATAGTATGGTTCCTTTCTCGGATATCATCTATAATATATAAAACATATAGATAAAGTATGTTATATTATAGCACAAGGTGACAGAGATGTCAAGATGAAAATGCGAAATGACTTCAATATATTATGAAATATAAAAAAACGCACAGTTTACGGCTGTGCGTTTATAAGATAATTACTATGTGAGCTTATCTTTAAGAGCAGCCGCGATCTTCCTGTATATCGGAGCTTCGACATTATACTTATCCGCAAGTCTTAAGACTTCGTAGATAAGACCGTCTATCTCCGATAAATTCCCGGCGGCTATGTCTCTTTGCAGCGACGTGGTTGCCGATGGGACGAGAGTGTCAAGAATATCAAGGTTGCGGTTTACAATATCTTCTTCAAAATGTATGTCCATAGCAAGCGCGAGTGTCTCTATCTCGTGAACCAGACCTGCAAAGCACTCTCTTATCTCACCGGGTTTCTGTATCTTACCGGCCGGGACGCCATAGTACAGACCGCAGGCTCCCTGCGGAGAAACATAAGAGAATTTGAGCAGCGCATCCCTTACGATATTGTCGGATAGAATTCCCGTAATACCGCTCTCATTGAGGTCGGCTTCGATCTCCTTCAGCTCATCTCTGTATTCCGATCTGTCACGGACTCCGAAGATCACACGCAGAATATCTCCGTTCATCTGAATGCAGCCCGGCTCTTTTATCTGCGCCGCGACATAGATACATCCGTCGGTAACGAGAGTATCGGGAAAATGCTTCTGCATCATGCCACCTGTACCAAACACATTCAGTATCGGGATAATAATCGTGTTTTTGTCCGCGATCCGCTGAAGCTCTGGAATCAAAGCGTCAAGCGAATAACTCTTGACACAGACAAAGATAACGTCGGGTGTTTCGTTATAGCTTTTTAGTTCGGAGGCTTTGACATGATCGAGCGTGAATTCATCGTTCGGTCGGATCACTTTAAGTCCGCGGCTTCTTAACGCGTTCAGATTATCGCCTCTTGCGATAAAGGTAACATCTTTTCCCGCTCTTGCGAGATAGGCTCCGACAGGACCGCCTGTGCCTCCTGCGCCTACGATAAGGTATTTTCTCATTTTGCTGACCTCTTATTTTGAATGTTGTATTATTTTACCATAGCCCCCGGGAAAAATCAATAGTTCAGTAAGAAAATCCCCAATAGGCGGCATACGTCCACCTGTCAGGGATTTTTCACAAGTTGCGATCTATATTATTGTTCAAAACGGAGATTAAAAATGAAATTTGTGTGAACCTACCGCAAAAATCGTCGATTATTATCCCTTATAGTAGGGGAACATATAATTCGGCGGTCCAACATGCAAGTCAAAAATAGATCTCGCTATTGGTCATAACGCCGATTTTAAATGAAATTTTTGTAAAACTACTGCAAATATGGCTTTGAAATCTTCATATAGGTGAGGGGATATTTATAACCGGGATGTTGGTATACGTATTCCAAGCCCTTTGAAATAGGCAAAATAATACACAAAAAATTATTGGCCAAAAGTCCTTAACCCAGCATCTTTTACGAATTTTCAAAAAACTTGCGATAAGCCGCCGCTAACATACTTTAAAAATCGCGTTTTTTTATCCTTATATATGAGAGGGGTTTTTCTGAGCAGGAATTTTCGTATCTAAGAAACATCGGGGTCGGTATAAATATCTCCAGTCGTCGCAGTTTCAAAAAGTCTTTGCCTGTACATATGTACGAAATATTCAGAAATGTTTGAAGATTGGTGTCTTTTGCCTATCGTTTTCGGTATTTTCGTTCCCTTATTATGGAGGGGTATGATTTTGAGTGCCTATCTGCAGCATCAAAAGTTATTGCCCGTCATCTGCATATTGTACAACAGCATATCAAATTCGGTGGCGTTGCATAGTCAACTACACAAATTTGTTTAAAAAGCGGGACAAAACCGCCGTTTAAAAGCCTAGATATATGAGAGGGAAAATTCTCAGGACCTACGCGACCGATGATCCGGGATGTTAATCCGGAAATCCATCGTTCGTGTCTGCAAAATATACAAGCCTGCCACCATTTATTTGTTGATAAAAGAGAAAATTCAAAATTCGCCGTAAAACATGTCCGATTTTCGGCGATTTTTGTAGGTACATATGAAGGGACTATTTTTTCAACGTCAAGGTGGTGATCCCAATGCGGAATGAAGTCGGCGGTCACAAGGTCGCAAATATTCAGAAAAAGTCGGTATACGTATACCGACTTAAAAAAAGTTACTTTAGCAAGCAGAGTTGATACACCTTAAAGAAGCATTTTTGTTTAGTCTTTTGGCTGTGCAGTTTTAAGCGCTGCACAGCCTTCTGTTTACCTCTCTCATGTTCAGATTGCTTGATACCGAAAGCACGTTAAACTTGAAATAGATATCAACTTTCTGAAACCTATGTCCGCTGGACTTATCGCCGGCATGAACAACGATCTTCTCGATTATTTCATGTATCAGCTTCGGAGTGAGCTCGGTGATATTGCTATACCTGTGGACGATAGAAATGAACCGAGAAATATCATTATGTTTCTGATCACGTTCGTCAATAAACTTCTGCCATTCAACGGCTTCTGCTCTGAGCTTGGTCTGTTCTTCAGTGTAAGCAGCCGACATCTGCAAATATCTGTCATGAGAGATATTCCCGAGTGCGTCATCCTCGTAGATCTTCATAAAAAGCCGTTCGAGCTCAGCTATCCTCTTTTCATTTTTGGCAAGCAGCTTTTTCGCTTTCTTGGCTTCGTCCGCGCGGCTGGCTTCTGCATGATCCATGAGATGTTTGATAAATCCTTCTTCATCTTCACGAAAATCTGAAACCAATTTGTTTAATTCGGATAATATCAGATCGTTGAGGACACTTGTTCTGATAAAATGAGAACTGCAAACGGAAGTATCCTGTGAATAAGCGCCGCATTTGAAATGCTCACGCTTGTTGTCATCTCTATGGCTGCGGTTCAGAGTCATTCTTGCGCCGCAGTCTGCACAGAAGAGCATACCGGAGAAGGGATTAACGATATCAAATTTCTGCGGTCGCACACGCTGACTCCGTATCTTCTGAACGGTATCCCAATCATGCTGAGATATGATAGCGGGATGTGAATCTCGGAACATCTCCCAATCTTCCTTTGGCGCTATAATGCGTTTCTTGCATTTATACGACTTGCTGAACGTCTTGAAATTCACCAGAACTCCGGTATATTCAATGCTGTCGAGTATCTTGTTGATCGTACATCTTGTCCAGCCATACGGGTCTTTGTACGACTTTATGATATGGTTGTACTTTTCTTTAGCATGAGCCGCGGGACAAAATACGCGGTCGGCAATTAACGCTTTTGCAATATTCCCAGCACTCAATCCGGAAATACTCATTTTATAAATCCGCTTTACGACTTCCGCCGCTTCCTCGTCTATCTCCCATTTGGTCTTGTCATCCTTTGTTTTTCTGTAACCGTAGGGAGGGAACGGTCCTATCGGCTTCCCGGACATACCCTTTGACTTCAACACGGCTCGTATCTTCTTGCTTGTATCACGAGCGAGCCAGTCATTAAATATGTTCTTCAGCGCCATCATCTCATTCTCTGCTTTTGCCGTGTCAACATTATCATTGATAGCGATGTAGCGAACATCATAATCCGGGAATATGATCTCAATGTATTCTCCGGTTTTCAGATACTCGCGCCCGAGACGGGATAAGTCTTTTGTTATAACTATACCGATCTTGCCTTTCTCCATATCCGCGATCATACGCTGAAAGTCCGGTCTGTTGAAGTTTGTACCGCTCCACCCGTCATCAACGTAAAACTGCGGATTCGGGAATCCGTTATCGTTAGCGTATTTCAGAAGTATCTCCTTCTGGTGCGTAATGCTGTTGCTTTCTCCCGCAAGCATATCGTCCTGCGACAATCTGCAATATAATGCTGTTATTTTGGCTGTCATAAAACCTCGCTTTCCGCCAAATACAGCGAACTTCATAATTTATTATAACACATCTTGAAATAAAATTCAATACACTAAAGCAATAAATTTTTTTCATTCGCTGTATTTGTTTATCCTTAATCATATATGTTTAGTGCTACGCCGCATTTATGATCTCTTCCGCGTCGCTTATCATAAGGCGTTTTATGATATCTTCAAGCGTTTCGCTGCAATCGAGATTAAAATGCGTTTCTACAATAAACGTGGTATATCCGAA
>JAFZOA010000188.1 GCA_017550775.1 Ruminiclostridium sp.
CGCTGTCGAAGTTCTTGGTGGAGTACGCGCCGTTCACGCAGTACTTTATCTCGTCGTCCGTGAAGTCCGTCAGGAACCGTCTGAACACATCAAACGCCCTTTCGGGGTAGGACTTCTCGCAAAGCGCCATTATGTCCTCTTTTGTGAGCTTCGGGATGCTCTCCGGGACGAAAAGTCCGCCCTCCTCGGAAAGGCCCTGCGCGATAGCCTTTGCGCTTGTTACACTTATCTTGTTGTCACGCGTGCTTCTGTAATTCATAATGTGACCTCCGTGCGGCGTAATGCCGCTGTTTCTGCTTTATATGCCGAACGCGTCGAATGCGTTCTCATAATATCTTATCTCCGGTTCGCGGGAAGAGGGCTCTCCGCCGAAGTATGTGACCTCCGCCACGTCGAACCGCCCCGAACCGCCGTCCTTCGGGTTCGCTTCAAGGTACCTGCCCGCCGCGCGCACAAGCGCCTTCCGCTTTGCCGCGTCCACCGCTTCAAGTCCGCCTGCGAGAGCCCCTGGCTTACGGGTCTTTACCTCCACGAACGCCGTTACATCGCCGCTCTCCGCGACTATGTCTATCTCTCCGCCGCGCACACGGTAGTTTCTCGCCGCTATATGCCAGCCCAGCCCGGTAAGGTACCGGCATACGCACTCTTCACCCGCGCGCCCGCGGTCGTGCCGCTCGCTCATACGGTATGCCGCTTGAAGAAGCTTCGTCTGTGCTCCGGACAGAGCCCGTACTTTTCAAGCATCTGGTAGTGCAGCTTAGTGCCGTAGCCCTTGTGCTTCGCGAACAGATACTCGGGATAGCGCGCGTCAAGCTCCGCCATGTAGCGGTCTCTCGCCACCTTCGCGAGTATCGACGCCGCCGCAATGCTTGCCGAAAGGCTGTCGCCCTTCACCACGGTTTTCACCGGTATGCCGAGGTCGGGAGCCTTGTTCCCGTCCACGAGCGCCAGTGCCGGCTTTGTGCTAAGCCCGTCGAACGCCCGCTTCATGGCGAGCATCGCCGCGTTCAGTATGTTTATCTCATCTATCTCCGCCGCGGAAGCCGTCGCAATGCAGTACGCCTCCGCCTTCGCAATGATCTCGTCGTACAGCAGGTCGCGCTTCTTTTCGGAAAGCTTCTTGCTGTCGTCCAGACCGCTTATGACCACGCCCTCGGGGAGTATCACCGCCGCGGCGTAAACATCGCCCGCGAGGGGACCGCGTCCCGCCTCGTCGATGCCGCATATCAGCCCGTGCTCCGCGCGCTCGGCGCTGTCGAACGCGAACCGTTCACTCAGAAGTTGGTCTTTCGAGAGAGATACGTCCAATTTTACCGCTCCTGTATTCGTCGAGAAGCGCCGCAGCAGCGCGCTCGGTGTCCGCGACACCGCCGGACTGCATCAGTCCGCGCTTTCTCGCTATGAGTTCCAATATGTTCCCGTCGAGGCTTTCGAACTTGTAGCGCTCTTTCAGCCGTTCGGGGTAGTTTTCTGCAAGTATCCGTCCGAGCTCCGACGCGAGCTCCTCGGCATCGGTCACGTCGTCCTTTATCGCGCCCGTGAACGCGAGTTTCAGCGCCGCTTCCTTGTCGTCGAACTTCGGCCAGAGTATGCCCGGCATATCCAGCAGCTCCACCTCTTTGTCGATCGTCACCCACTGCTTGACGCGCGTCACGCCGGGTCTGTCCTCGACCTTTGTCTTGCGTGAGCCCGCCATGCGGTTGATGAACGACGACTTCCCGACATTCGGGATCCCGACCACCATTACTCTGAGAGCCTTGCCGACCATGCCCTTTGCGCGGCGGCGTTCGAGAAGCTCGGAAAGCTCGGATTTCAACGTCGGGAGAAAGCGGTTTATACCCTTTCCGCTGCGGCAGTCGCACACTATTGCGCGTATGCCCTCCGCCTCATAGAACCTTCGCCACTGCTCGGTAACGGTGTCGTCCGCGTAGTCGCATTTATTCAGCAGTATAACTCTCGGCTTGCCCGAAACTATCTCGTTTATCATGGGGTTTCTGCTCGACTCGGGGATACGGCAGTCAACGATCTCCGTCACCGCGTCCACGAGCTTTAAGTCCGCCTCGATCATGCGGCGGGTCTTGGTCATGTGACCGGGAAACCACTGTATATCGCCCTGATACGCCATTACATCACCATGTTCTTACTTGTCGCCCATGAAGCCTATCTTATCCAGCGGCCAGACGCGGAGATACGCCTTCCCGACGATCTCGCGCATATCCACGAAACCGACCATTCTGCTGCGGCTGTCGGTGGAGTTGTTGCGGTTGTCGCCCATTACGAAGATGTGGTTCTCGGGAACGGTAAATTCGCCGCCCTGACCCTCCTCGTAATTGGTATAAGTGTTTATCATGTGTCCGTCCTCATAGAGGATGCCGTCGTTTACCTCTATCGGGAGGAGCTCGCCGTTGCGGGAGACTCTTCCGTTGATGTAGTCTATGCTTATGGTATCGCCGGGAAGTCCGACAACACGCTTTACGATAGCCTTTCCGTTATCGTCCCCGTCAGTCGGAAGATCGGGAGCCCAGACCACAACTATGTCGTTATAGGCGGGGGTGTACAGAAAATCCGTGACCATGAGCCTCTGCTGATCTAAAAGCGTCGGCTCCATGGACTGACCGTCCACGGTGGACATCTTCGTTAAAAAAAGGAATATGACCACGACCGCAAGGAACGCGTGCATCAGGGTGTCGTACCAGCTGTACAGCGCGCCGGCAACACCGCCGGTCTTCACGTCCGCCGCGGGTACAAGCACAGACTTATTTAACTCTTTATCTTCCATACGCTCACTCATTCATTCTCATAAAACAGCGAATCAAGGCAACGGCGGGCGATTTATCCCGCTGTCACCTTATCGACTGCTCCAAAGGGGCAATTAATACTTTGCCTTTACCTTTGCTGCCTTACCTACTCTGTCTCTCAGGTAGTAAAGCTTTGCTCTGCGGACAACGCCGGTCCTTACGACCTCGATCTTGTCAACGGAAGGCGAGTGGATCGGGAATACTCTCTCGATTCCGCAGCCGTGAGCCACACGTCTTACAGTGAAGCTCTCGCTGATGCCGCCGTGCTTCTTGGCGATAACGGTACCCTCAAAGATCTGGATACGGGACTTGTCGCCCTCGGTGATCTTTACGTGTACCTTTACGGTATCGCCCACGCCGAATGCGGGGATCTCGCTCTTCATGCTGTCCTGAGCAATTGTTTTCAGTGCATCCATATTTTTTCCTCCTGTTGGCGGCATTCGTGCGTCTAAACCCATAAGTGCGGTCAAAGACCCGCGCACCGGACTGCTCCTTAGCTGTCCCGACGCAGAGGAATACCCGTTCAATGCGGGCTTTATGCCCATACATCAAATCTCACGGCCGTCTGTAATATTTCGGCCGCGGTTACAAATGCTTTTATATTATAGCACTATTTTCCGCGAATTGCAAGAGTTTTTTGCAATTTTCACAAATTTTGACGAAAAAATTTTATACCGTCACCTGAAAATTTCTCCGTCCGCACATTTTATCGCCGTCCTCGTGATGTGAAGCGAGAACATTTCCGTTCCCGAAAGCTTCTCGAACGCGTCGAAAAGCAGTCCCGCGTTGATGTTGAAGGTCGCGCCGGAGGGGAATGTGAACCGCAGATACCCGGGGGCACGTTCGAGAATGTTCAGGTGCTCTTTGAGGTCGAGCTCCGAGATACCGCGCTTTGTCTTCTTCTCGGCGGGTATGTGCTCCGAGGCAAGGAACGCGTCAAACGCGCTCTCGTCGCACTCGAACCGCGCCTCGTACTCCGAAAG
>JAFZOA010000189.1 GCA_017550775.1 Ruminiclostridium sp.
CGGCTTAACAGCCAGAGCAGGAACCACAGATATAGTTCGCTGTTCAGAAAACCTACCCCACAGGGGGAAAGGAGACTCACACCATGAAAACTATCGAAGAATTTATCAGGGCAATAGGAGAGTCCGGGACTCTCCGCAAAGAGCTTGAAGAGGTAAAGGATATGAACGCCCTTGCGGAGTTCCTGAAAAAACATGATGTTGACGGCACTGCCGAGGACTTCGACAAGGCTATGACCGACATTGGAAACGAAGAAGGCGAGCTTGACGACGATGAGGCAGAAGCAGCGGCAGGCGGTTTCAAATTTGGTTTGCCGTGGCATCCGTGATAATGCGCAGAAGGGAGACTTCACCATGAACGAGAAAATCTATAACGGTACGCCCTGTGAACAGGAGCCCGAGGACGTGAAGAAGCTGTCCCCGGAAGATGCCGAGGGCGAGATAGACGACGATGAAGCGGAAGCAGCCGCAGGAGGAACGATATCTCCGGCGCGGGCATACCTCGAGCTCGGCGAACTGAAGGCTAAGAAGGAAAGTGAGATGTCGGAAATGCAAGAGCGCCTGGAGCGTGATAAGCAGGAACTTGAGATCCGGCACAGACTCAGAATATAAGCCGGACGATCAACTCAGAAAGGAGATCCTGACCATGAATACGAATGAAGAATTGTCCCTTGAAAGCCCCGAAATCGAGGACGAGATAGAGGACGATGAGGCGGAAGCGGCCGCGGGCGGAAAAATGGTTATATCGCCGGATTCAAGGGTGCAGTACAAGAAGCTTGTCTGACAGAGCGAAGATCCGGAACAGACAGCGCATACGATCGGGTATGCGCTGTTTTTATGCTCGTCTGAGGTTGTTCTTTGTGAACGCGCGGGCTTATGTCGTGCATGGTCAGAGATACAGACTTCCCGGCAGCTGTGATGCCGCCTGATCGTATACGGCTCCAACAAATACTTGACAATCAATTTAGTCTGATATATAATTAAGGCAATACCGCACAAAGCACGGCTGGCGCCTTTGCACTTGTCTTGCTTGCGCCTTTTCCGTCATATTGCCCAAAATCCACTTGACTTGCGCCAGCAAGCCTGCGTGTCTTTTAGCCAATCTGACGTAAAATTCGACTGCACAATACAAGCACAATCTTTGTGCGGTATAGCCTTAAAATGACTGTAACGGATGTCCGCAAACAGGCTCCGTCAGGGTCTTTGATATCAGATTCCGGTTCTAAGCATGAAAGGATCGTTTATGAAGCCGAAAATAAGAACGATAACACACCTGCTCATCCCGGGGATCGCGGCGGCGCTGCTGCTTTCCGGGTGCTCAACGGATATAGGATCCATGCGCGGGAAATACACATACAAGACAGATCTCGGAAACATATCCACCTTTTCTCCGACAGATTACAAGAACAGTTCCGAAGGTCAGATCCTCACCTATACAAGCAGTAATCTGTGGGAACTGGTGATGAACAAGGAACATACCGACCATGAGATAGTAAACGTTATGGCGGCGGACAAGCCCGAAGATGTGACCGCGGAATACGCGGGAAACGAGAAATACTGCGTCCCCGCCGATGCCGAAGCGGGATATGCATGGCGGATAACTATAAGGGACGATATGAAATGGGAGAACGGCGACCCGATCACAACAGCCGATTACGCCTATTCGCTGAAACAGTACATCTCCCCGGATATGAAGAATTACCGCGCTTCAAGCTACTATAACGGGACCTACGCCCTTGTGAACGCCTATGAGTATTATAACGGAGAGAACGTGAACTTCGACGATGTAGGGTTTGTCGTGGACGGCGACTACACCATGACTGTTATACTGGCTACCCCTATAATGTCGGTGAATAAGATCATGCTTGACCTGCCCTCCATAACGCTTGTCAACCCGGAGCTTTACGAAAGCTGCAAGAAGGAGTCCGGCGGGCTTATAAAGTCGAGCTACGGCACCTCGAAAGAATCTTATCTTTCCTGCGGCCCGTATAAGATCGAGAGCTATCAGGAAGGCAAGGAGATACATTTAACGCGCAACGAGAACTGGTTCGGCTACATTAGCGGCTATTTTGCGGACAAATACATGACGACCGATATAGTGATGACCGTCATGCCCGACAAGAACACCAAGCTCAGCTCGTTCCTGAGCGGCGGGATATCCACCGTGAGCGTGAATATAGACAACCTTGACGAATACGGCACGAGCGACTATGTTTACTTCATTCCCGGGTACAGCACCACGGAGCTCGCGCTGAACATCGACTTCGATTCGCTGAAATCGCGCGAAAAGAAGGGCGAGAACAAGACGATACTCAGCTACAAGGATTTCAGGAAAGCGTTTTCGTTCTCGATCGACAGACAGGAATACATAAGCGATTGTATCGGCATGGGAACACCCGCGTACGGACTGCTGAGCAGCGGTTATATCTGCGACATGGACACCGGCGAGCCCTACCGGAACCTTCCGGAGGCACAGGCGCTCCTGCAGGACGTGTATGAGGACTATGACAATGATCTGTCGGGATATAACCTGCGGAGAGCTTCCGAGCTGCTGACAAGCGCTTATCAGCAGTGCTACAACGACGGGAACATTTCCTCTGCGGACATAGTAACGCTCGAAATGCACGTCAAAAGCATTACCGCCGACTCGCAGAAGGAGATCGAGTTCCTTGAGACCTCGCTGCTTGACGCTGCGGCAGGCACACCTCTCGAAAACAGGATAAAGCTCAATCTTGTATCAAACCCGGATTATTACAATACGCTGAAAAAAGGCGGGTGCGATATGATAAAGGGCGGCTGGACCGGCGGTATGACAGACCCGTATTCGTTCATGGAGGTATATGTCGATCACAATTATATACTTGAATACGGTGTCGATACGGATGCGCCGCTTGAAATGACCGTTGACGGCGAGAAACGCGTCTTGTCCTATTCAGAATGGTATGACGAGCTTACAAGCGGAGATTATGCAAATGCGGACGACCGGGTAAGAAACGAGATACTCTGTCAGCTCGAAAAGGCTCTGCTTATGGACTATCACGCTATCCCGCTCATGAACCCGTACTCCGCGCAGCTTATCTCGCAGAGGCTCCGCTTTGAGAGCGACCACTACGTTGACAGCCTTGTGGGCTACGGTTCGTTTGCCGGCATCACCTACACCATGGACGATGCGGAGTGGGCGATATACTGTCAGGAACACCGGCTGAACATGGGATACTGAGGGAGGCTCCGGAATGATAAAATACATAATCAAGAGACTTATCTCGGCGATTCTGAGTCTCTTCATAATAATGACCATGCTGTTCGTGCTGATACGTCTGCTCCCCAACCCGGTCGAGCAGGTCGTCGGCGGAAATGCGCAGGCTCTTGAGGATATGCGCAAGGCATGGGGCTACGACGAGCCGATACTCGTGCAGTACGGGATCTTCCTGAAAAACGTGTTCACGAAGTTCGACTGGGGATTTTGCACAACGACGGGAACATTCCTCCAGCCGGTGACGGAATACATCTCCTCGAAGCTCCCCGCGACGCTCTACATCAACATTTTTTCCGTGGTGATCTCGATACCGCTCGGAATACTGTTCGGTATGCTTGCCGCGATATTCAAGAACAAGTGGCAGGACAAGGTGCTCAACGTCTTTATCGTCATGTTCATCTCTGTTCCCTCGTTCATTTACGCGATACTGATGCAGTACATAATCGGCTACCGGCTCGGCTGGTGTCCGCTCGTAATGAACAGCGGTACAGATTACTTCTCCCTGGAAATGATACATTCGGCGATAATGCCGATACTCGCGCTCTCTTTCGGTACGATAGCGGGAGACATGAGACTTGTCCGCGCCGAGCTTTCGGAAGCCATGACCGCGGATTATATGCTTCTTGCGCGGGCAAAGGGGCTGTCGCGCGGACAGGCGATCTTCCGCCACGCTCTTCGCAACTCGATGATACCGGTGCTTCCGACGATACTCGCGAACATCATCTTCGTAATAGGCGGCTCCCTCATCATCGAGCAGATATTCTCGGTGCCGGGAGTCGGACAGCTGTACCTGAACTCCATAAATCTCCGCGATTACAGTCTCTTCATGGCGATAAGTATGTTCTACACGTCTATTGGACTTGTGGCGGGAATTATTCTTGATCTGAGCTACGGGTTCATTGACCCGAGAGTACGCATGGGAGGAGGGAAGAATGATGAGTAAGAAGGAATACGACGATATACCCGTTGAAAAGCTCCGTTTTGCCGTCCGTGATGATATAATACACGACACCCCGCCGGAGACAAAGCCGCGCACGTTCTTCCAGAGCTCGTTCCTGCGATTCATGAAGATAAAGCCCGCCGTGATATCGGTGATAATACTCATTCTTATCGGGCTTTACGCGCTCGTCGTTCCTATGGTCTATCCCGACGCGGTACACGAGCATGATACGGCATACGCTTTCACGCTCCCGAGGCTCGGCGATATTGACATCGGCATCTGGAACGGTTGCTCCGACAAAACTCTGAATACCCAGCGCTATGACCTGTATTCTGCGATACCCGGTGCGATACGAAAGCTGTACTCGATCGGAACGGCGAGCTATCCGGACGGCGAAAAGACCGTGTATAATGTCTCGGTGGATTCTTATGCTATAGTCGGATACAAGAAGTTCACCGTAAGAAAGGACGAGTACGAACGCATTCTTGACTATGAGCGCGAGACGGGAAGACAGATGCTCTACCCGCTCAGAGATCCGGAACTTATCAACTGTCCGGTATACAACTCCAACGAGAACGCCTGGTTTCTGACCGATGAGAAAGGCGTGGCGATACGCGACGGGAACGGCGAGCTTCAGGACATCTTCATGCACGACCCGGACAGTAAGGACGGCTATCTGTACGCGCTTCCGAAGCAGGAAGATACCATGTATCAGGTGCGCGTGCTGTACAGCGAGTATTACCGCTTTACAAACGGCAAATACGCGAGCTTCCTGTTCGGCGCGGACGAATTCGGCTATGACATATTCGTAAGGCTTGCGAGCGGTGCGCGTGTATCACTCACCATTTCCGTCGGCGCGTCGCTTCTCACCCTCATAATCGGCATACTTGTAGGTGCGGTGGAGGGTTACTACGGCGGAGCTGCCGACCTCATAATCGAGCGCGTCAAGGACATACTGTTCAGCGTCCCGACGGTCATCTTCATGACGCTGTTCCAGCTTTATATTGGTGCCTCGCTCGGCGCCCTGTCCGCAATGTTCATCTGCTTCGTGTTCTTCGGCTGGGCAGGTATATCTTCGACTGTACGAGCGCAGTTCTACCGGTTCAGAAACCGCGAATACGTTCTCGCGTCAAGAACGCTCGGTGCGAGGGATCCCCGCCTTATCTTCCGGCATATCCTTCCCAATGCTTCCGGTTTCATCATCACGAGCGTGGTGCTCGGCATACCGGGTATCATCTTCGGAGAAGCGACCTACACCTACCTCGGTATCGTGAACCTCAACTCGAAGGATATGACAAGTATCGGTACCATGCTCGAAAACGGACAGAGCACGCTCTCCTCATATCCGCACTGCGTACTGTTTCCGGCGCTTCTGCTCTCGATAATGCTCATCTGCATGAACAACTTCGGCAACGGACTGCGTGATGCGTCGAACCCTGTATCCTGACGAACGGAGATTATTCTGTATGGAAAACACTATTCTTTCGGTAAAAGACCTCACCGTTTCATTCAAGACTGACTCGGGTACGGTACACTCCGTGCGCGGGGTATCCTTCGACCTGAAAAAGGGAGAGACCCTCGCGGTAGTGGGAGAATCCGGTTCCGGCAAGTCTGTCACCGCGAAGTCTATACTCGGCATTAATCCCCGTAACACGGTCTATGAGGGTGGAAGCATTGAATACAAGGGCGACGATCTTCTTGCGTTCAGCGATAAGGCTATGGACGAGCTGCGCGGTAACGAGATCTCTATGATATTCCAGGATCCGCTGTCCTCGCTCGACCCTGTTATGCGCATAGGCGACCAGCTCATGGAAGCGATAAAGTTCAACAACATATCCCGCTGCCGGAACGCCGCAAAGGCGCACAAGATAATAACAAAAGCGCTGCTTAAAGCCATGGAGAAGGCGGGCTGCGCGGACACCACTGTCAACGCAGAAAATGCCGGGAAGGCAATAGAACATGTAATGAAAGGCCGTCCGAGCAGAACATTTCTCCGCGTCATGCGAAGATACGCCGACATGGACAGAGAGAGCTTCTCCGACCCGGCGGCTGCGGCAGAGACCCTGATAAAGAGGCTCAACGACAAAATGCGCATAAGCACGGAGCGTATCACTAAGGCGCAGATGCGCGAAAAAGCGATCGCCGCGCTTCGTGACGTTGGTATAAAGGAACCGGAAAAGCGTCTTAAGCAGTACCCCCACGAGTTCTCGGGCGGTATGCGTCAGCGTATAGTAATAGCCATCGCGCTTAGCTCCGACCCGGAGATACTGATATGCGACGAGCCTACCACAGCCCTCGACGTTACCGTTCAGGCGCAGATACTTGAGCTTATCGACGAGCTCAAGGTCAGAAAAAATATCTCCGTCCTGTTCATCACCCATAACTTAGGCGTAGTCGCGGAGATCGCGGACAGAGTAGCTGTCATGTACGCGGGCAAGATCGTCGAGTACGGCACTGCACACGAGATCTTCTACGACCCGAAGCACCCCTACACATGGGCGCTGCTGTCCTCGGTGCCGACCCTCGACAGCAAGGAACGGCTCGAATCTATCCCCGGTTCTCCGCCGGATATGCGGTTTCCGCCGAAGGGTGACGCATTTGCCGCCCGCAACAAGTATGCCCTTGAACTCGACTTTGAACTCCAGCCGCCCATGTTTAAGGTGACGGACTCTCACTACGCTGCAACGTGGCTGCTGCACCCGGAGGCGCCCAAGCCGGAGCTTCCGGAGCAGATAAAGCAGCGCAATCTGAAATACGACCCGGAGGTGAGCGGCAGATGAGCAGTGAATACATACTCGAA
>JAFZOA010000190.1 GCA_017550775.1 Ruminiclostridium sp.
CGCTTTTCCGTGGAGCGCGCCCACGGGAACCCCTCCGCGTACAGCAGCTCCGGTTTGTGATACCACGGATAGCCGCCCAGCACCTCGTCCGCACATTCCCCGGAGACCGCCACCGTGAACCGCTTTCTCACCTCAGAGCAAAACAGGTACAGCGAGCTGTCAACGTCCGCCATTCCCGGAAGGTCGCGGGCGAGCATGGACGGGTCGAGAGCTTCCGCAAGGGCGGGGGAATCAATGACCACGTTGGTGTGCTCCGAGCCGATATACGCGCTCATCTTCCCGACCCACGGCGCATCCTCGTCCGGCTGGAACGCCGAGGCGACGAAGTTCTTCCGGTTGTCCTTGTAGTCTATCGACCAGGTGGAGAGCGTTTTACCCTCCGACGCGTATCTGCGCGCGGCGACGGCGCTTATGAGGCTCGAATCCAGACCGCCGGACAGGAACGTGCAGAGCGGCACGTCGCTCACGAGCTGGCGTTCGATGCTGTCGCGGATTAGGAAGCCGAGCCGGTCGGCTGTCTCGGCGAGAGAGTCGGTATGCGGCGCGGCTGTGAGATGCCAATAGACCCGTCGATGCAGCCCGGTCTCGTCGAAGAAAGCACATTCCCCGGGTCTCAGCTCCTTAACGCCTCTGAAAACGCCCATTCCGCCCTTTCTCGCGGGTCCGAGCAGCATAAGCGACGCGGCACCCTCCTCGTCGAGCTGCGGACGGACGCGCGGACAACGGAACAGCGCCTTGATCTCGGACGCGAACACGATGCCGCCGTCGTAAAGGCTGTAGAACAGCGGCTTTACGCCCGCTCTGTCACGCGCTATGAAAAGCCTGCGCTCCTTTCTGTTCCACACGGCGAAGGCGTAGATACCGTTAAGCCTGTCGAGACAGTGTTCTCCCCACTCCGCGAATGCTTTGAGCAGTACCTCGGTATCGCTTGCGGTATCGAACGTATGACCGGCGTGACGGAGCTTCGAGCGCAGCTCCGCCGTGTTGTAGAGTTCGCCGTTATATACTATGTTGTACTGCGCGTAGGTCATGGGCTGTACGCCGTTCTCTGGGTCGATGACGCTGAGCCGTCTGTGCGCGAGCCTGCACCCGCGGTCGTAGAATGAGCCCTTCGCGTCGGGGCCTCGGTGAGCGATACACACGCTCATTTTCTCAATGACCTGTTCATATCCTTCAAGATCGTCCTTAAAGTCTGTCCAGCCTGCTATCCCACACATGATAATACCTCCCGGAAACAATGTTTTTATGTCATTCTATGCGGTCGGGAGAAAATGTGTGAGGAAAATGTGCCGGGATATATCCGGTATTTCAGAATATACTATGCGACAAGAGATTTTTGTAAAAATCAACATAATGCACAAATAAAACGTAAAATATTCTACATTTCCACCAAAGATATCGACATAATTCAAAACCACTTGCAAAAAAACCAAATATAAGGTATAATAGTTTTTGGTATAAGAAGGAGACCGGCAAAATACAGAACAACAACGCCGGAAATACAAGCGCTGTAACAGAAACAGCGTCTTTACAACCACTGTCATGCCGCGCCACAGGATCCGCGGCGGGATGTATGAGAACAAAGGAGACTAAAAACATGGGACTGAAAGTTAACGACAAACATCTGAAAACATTCGTTTCCGAGCATGAGTACGCGGGTATACAGCCCGCTGTCACCGCCGCGCATGAAACTCTCGCGGCAAAGAACGGTCTCGGAAACGACTTCCTCGGCTGGGTAACGCTTCCGGAGGACTACGACAAGGAAGAGTTCGCGCGCATCAAGGCTGCTGCGGAGAAGATCAAGAAGAACAGCGAGGTACTGCTCGTGATCGGTATCGGCGGCTCTTACCTCGGAGCAAGAGCGGCGATAGAAGCGCTCAGATCCTCTCTGTACAACTCACTGAAGAAGGATACCCCCGAGATATACTTCATAGGCAACACCATAAGCCCTACATACCTGAACGACGTTATCTCGCTCGTTGAGGGCAGAGACTTCTCCGTGAACGTCATTTCCAAGTCCGGTACCACCACCGAGCCCGCGCTCGCGTTCAGAGTATTCAGAGATATGCTCGAAAAGAAGTACGGCGAAGAGGGCGCAAGAGAGCGCATTTTCGCCACTACCGACGCAAAGAAGGGCACCCTCAAGGAGCTTTCCGACGAGAAGGGCTATGAGACCTTCGTTATCGCGGACAACGTGGGCGGAAGATTTTCCGTGCTCACAGCGGTGGGTCTGCTCCCGATAGCTGTTGCCGGCTGTGACATAGATGCGCTGATGAACGGCGCTAAGGCTGCTATGGACAGCTTCAACGACCCCGATATCACAAAGAACGACTGCTACAAGTACGCGGCGCTCAGAAATATACTCTACCGCAAGGGCAGAGCTGTGGAAATGCTGGTAGCTTACGAGCCTTCCTTCGCTATGATGAACGAGTGGTTCAAGCAGCTCTTCGGCGAGAGCGAGGGCAAGGACGGCAAGGGACTGTTCCCGGCAAGCGCTGTGTTCTCCACCGACCTCCACTCCCTCGGACAGTTCATCCAGGACGGCTCGAATGTTCTCTTTGAGACCGTTGTGCAGTTCGGCAAGGCGCAGAAGGACTTCTTCATAGAAAAGGACGCGACAAACGGCGACGGACTTAACTTCCTGTCGGATCAGAATATGTCAGTGGTGAACCGCAAGGCGTTTGAGGGTACTGTGCTCGCGCATACCGAGGGCGGCACACCGAACATCGTTCTCGAAGTCCCGGAGCTCAGTGAGTTCGAGCTCGGCTACATGATCTACTTCTTCGAGAAGGCCTGCGCTATCTCCGGCTATATGCTCGGCGTGAACCCGTTCGACCAGCCCGGAGTAGAGAGCTACAAGAAGAATATGTTCGCTCTTCTCGGAAAGCCCGGTTACGAGGACAGAAAAGCAGAGCTCGAAGCAAGGTTAAAATAAGCCGGAAGGCTTTTTGACACGGGTCGCAAGACCCGAATATCACAACAATACACACAAACGGAGGACAATCATTATGGTAAAATTAATCGCAGGTAAAAAAGGAGCAGGAAAGACAAAGCTTCTCATCGAGGCGATACATTCCGCGGAAAAGGAGAGCAAGGGCAATGTTGTCGCTATCCAGTACGGTTCGTCCCTTAACGTTGACATTTACCACAAGATCCGCCTGATCAATATCGAGGACTACAAGATCAAGGATTACGATGATATGTACGGCTTCATCGCCGGTATGCTGGCTTCAAACTATGACATCACACACATCTTTATCGACGGTACACTCAGAATAGTCGGACGTGACCTCAATGAGGTCGCAAAGATGCTCGACAGGATCGCGCTCATCACCGAAAATGTTACCGTAACCTTTACAATTTCCGCAGAAGCGGGAGAGTTCTCCGATAGTCTGAAAAAATATCTCTGATAACTATTGACAAACGCGGATATTTATGGTATAATATCTATCGTGCTGATTTTGGCGCGAATTTGCGCATTAAGTCATAAGTATCGTATTATCAAGGGAGGTGCGAATAATGGCAGTTCCGAAGAGGAAAGTTTCAAAAGCAAGACGTGACAAGAGACGTTCACAGGTATGGAAGTTATCTGCACCTGCTTTTTCACGCTGTGACAACTGCGGCGAGCTCAAGCTTGCACATAGAGTATGCGGCAGCTGCGGTTATTACAAGGGCAAGGAAGTTATCGCTCACAACGCTGACTGATCCGTGCATAGTTCCTAAAACTAACATCAAGCAGCGATGCCGTCACGGTGTCGCTGTTTTGATTTATCCGCATGAAAGTGAGGTGAGAGTGTGGCTGTAGTAATAACCTCGGTGACCCCGAAATCCCCGGCGGCAAAAGCCGGTGTGAAAGCGGGCGAGACCCTGAACGCGATAAACGGACACCCGATAAACGACGCGCTCGATTACGGGTTTTACTGCTATGAACGGGTGCTCACTCTCGACCTCGGCACCCGCTCCGTCAAAGTCCGCAAGCGCGACGATTATGATGATATCGGGCTCAACTTCGGGACCTACCTCATGGACGAGAAGCACTCATGTCGCAACAAATGCATTTTCTGCTTCATCGACCA
>JAFZOA010000191.1 GCA_017550775.1 Ruminiclostridium sp.
GTCGGCGCGTCCGCTGACCTCAACAACGACCTCAACTACAACTCCAACTCCTGCGGCGCTCTCCAGACCGACATCACACTCGCTCCCGGCGAGACAAAGGAGTTCATCTACCTGCTGGGTCAGAAGCCCGAGGAAGAGGCAGAGAAGATCATCGCGCGCTATGAGAACGCAAGCGTGGTGGACGAGGAGCTCGACACCCTCAAAAAGTACTGGCACAGCAAGCTCGACAATCTCCAGGTACACACCCCCGACGAGAACTTCAACAACATCGTCAACGTATGGAACGCTTACAACTGCTTCATCACCTTCACATGGTCGAGAGCAGCTTCGTTCCAGTACTGCGGTCTGCGCAACGGCTTCGGCTACCGCGACACCGTACAGGATATCCAGGGTATAATCCACCTCGCTCCCGAAATGGCAAAGAAGCAGATAATCTTCATGCTCTCCGCACAGGTAACGAACGGCGCGGGACTCCCGCTCGTAAAGTACACCCACAAGGCGGGACAGGAGAACACCCCCGACGATCCGGACTATGTAAAGGAGACCGGTCACCCGAGCTACCGCGCAGACGACGCTCTCTGGCTGTTCCCGACAGTCTACAAGTACGTTTCCGAGAGCGGCGACAGCGCATTCCTCGACGAGGAGATCTTCTACGCCAACAACGGCGAGAAGGGAACCGTATATGACCACCTCAAGCGCGCGATCAAGTTCTCGATGGATAACTTAGGCGCACACGGTATGCCCGCAGGTCTGCACGCGGACTGGAACGACTGTCTGCGTCTCGGCAAGCTCGGCGAATCCACATTCGTTGCCTTCCAGCTCGTTTACGCTATCAAGATACTCAAAAAGTACGCCGAGGAGAAGGGCGATAACGAGTACATCAAGTACCTCGACGAGACCATGGCCAAGCTCGACAAGATCCTTGCGAACTGCTGGAACGAGGACAGATGGATCCGCGGCTACAAGGAGGACGGCACCGTTATCGGTCAGCGCACCGACCCCGAGGCGAGTATGTGGCTCAACCCGCAGTCCTGGTCTGTCATCTCCGGCTACGCTTCTCCCGAGCAGGCTGAAAAGGCTATGGACAGCGTAGAGCGCGAGCTCAACACACCTTACGGCGCAATGGTAATGTACCCGCCGTACAACTATCACGGCTTCGACGGCGCTCTTATGCGCTGCTTCAACAACTGCACGAAGGAGAACGCGGGTATATTCTCGCAGCCGCAGGGCTGGCTCATTCTCGCGGAATCCAAGCTCGGCCACGGCGACAGAGCCTACAAGTACTGGAAGGAAGCTTCCCCCGCGACCTACAACGACAAGGCAGAGCTGCGCGTGCTCGAACCGTACGTATTCGGTCAGTTCGTTGAGGGTAAGGACAGCCCGTTTGCCGGCCGCGCTCATGTTCACTGGCTGACCGGTACGGCTTCCACCGTCATGGTAGGTACGACTGAGGGTATTCTCGGTCTCAACCCCGAGACCAAGGGACTTGTCATCGACCCGTCCATTCCGTCCGAGTGGAAGGAATACACCATGGACAAGACGTTCAGAGGCAAGAAGCTCCACGTTACGGTCAAGAACCCCGACGGAAAACAGCACGGCGTAAAGAGCGTGACTGTAAACGGCGCCAAGATCGAGGGCATTCTGATCGAGGACGCTATCCTCAAAGCAGAGAACGAAGTTATTATAGAAATGTGATATAATAAGGTGTTTCCCCCGTCGGAATGGCGGGGGAATACCGATTTTGGAGATAATGTGTATGAATTTAGCAAACAAGCTGACACTGTTCAGGGTGATACTCGTACCGTTCTTTATCGGCGCGCTTATGATACCGTTCATTCCTTACGGATATACTGCCGCGCTGGTGATATTCGCGCTCGCGAGCATAACGGATATGCTTGACGGAAAGGTAGCGCGCAAGTACAACATGATAACCGACCTCGGCAAGTTCCTTGACCCGCTCGCGGACAAGGTGCTGGTGGCGGCGGCGCTTATCTGCTTCACCGAGCTCGGATACGCTCCGGCATGGGCGGTATGGCTCATAATGGCGAGGGAGTTCATGGTGTCCGGCATTAGACTTGTTGCGGCGGGAAGCTCCAAAAAGCTTGTTATCGCCGCCAACATCTGGGGAAAACTCAAGACCGCTTCCACCATGGTCGCGATCTGCCTTATACTCGGTATGCACATACTGACGGACGATTTCGGCGTACTGACGGAAATACCGGTACGGCCGATAACCGACGTGCTTATCTATATCTGCACGTTCCTGACTGTGCTTTCGGGAATCATCTATCTGTACGACTACCGCGAAGTGTTCAGGGAGAGCGAGCATTGAAAAAGGTGCTTATCGCGGCGAAGACGGCCGACGCGTGCAAAACGCTGAGCGGCTTCATAGACAGCGCGGAATACGACGTTTCGACGGCGACCGACGGCGTGACGGTGCGCAGTATCGACATCGGGCGCTTCGACTTCATTTTTGTCTCGGTGCCGCTCGAAAACGAGAACGGGCTTTCTCTGCTCTCGGAGCTCAGAAAGCGCACCGAGGCGCACCTCTTCGCGATCGTGCGTGAGGAAGCCGCCGACGCAGCGTTCAAGATGCTTTCGCCCATAGGAGCGTACATCGTCACCAAGCCGGTGTACAAGGGCGCGCTGATGCAGGCTATCCGCTTCTGCGAGACCCACGCGGGGAGCGAGGTAGTGTTCCGGCGGCGTATCGCGGAGCTCGAAAAGCAGGCGGAGCAGGACAAGAAGCTGAACCGCGCAAAGCTCATAGTCATGTCCAAGGAGCAGCTTTCCGAGGCGGAGGCTCACCGCCGCATACAGAAGCTCGCAATGGATCTTCGGGTCTCGCAGTTCGAGGTCGCGGAGGACATCATCAACGGACTGCTGATATGAAAACAGAGGGTGCAGTTGTAAAGCGCTTTGCGTGACGCTGCACCCTTTTTTGCTATCGCTGATCCGATATTACCGGCTTCATCTCGCCGCTTATCGCGGGGGAAGATATGTCCGCGCCGATAACTATGCCGTCGCAGACCATGACGTGCGCTTCGGTAAGGTCGGTGTGGCCGCCGTCAACGGAAACTACCCTGAAAGTATAGACCTCCGCCTCTCGGTTGCGGTACCGGGTAAGATCAAAGCCCTGCTCCTTCTGGAGCTCATTGTAGCGCTCGTACACCTCGCCGAACTCCTCGGGTATGGTAACGGTCTTGTGGGTACAGCTTTCCGTGACCGTGATGCCGGCACCCGCAAGGAAGTCCGCAATATCGGTCTCGCTCTTCGCGGGATAGGTCTTTGAGCAGGACGATGCGGCAATAACAACTGTCGCGGCAAGTGCGGCATAAATTGCCGGTATAATGCGTTTTGACTTGAAATATCTCATGTGTTCAGCCCCTTTTTCTGCAATTTTCACAAAATATAGTGTGTGGTTTTGCCTATATATACAGTATATGTGATAAAATCAACAAAAAGTCTCGTCGGTAATAAGCAATGTTGACAAATTTTTCCTTTGCAATGCCTGCAAATGCCCTTAAAATCACGTTTTCGACACTTTTGTTTGTTGATTATAACCACAAACCACAGCATTATTCAGAGCGGTTTTTATCTGTTCGGCATTTTATATAAAGCGGGTAAAAAAATTTTAGTCAATTAGGCTCTTTTATTTTATTGAAAATTCTGTTATTATATATGAGTAAAATATTACTCAATCAGGAGGTTCCCAAATGGCAAGTTTATCACTCAGAGGCATATATAAGCGCTACCCCGGCGGCGTCGTAGCGGTTTCCGATTTCTCCATGAACATCAAGGATAAGGAATTCATTATCCTCGTAGGTCCTTCCGGCTGCGGTAAGTCCACAACTCTCCGTATGATCGCAGGTCTCGAAGAGATATCCGAAGGCGAACTGTTCATCGGCGACAGACTCGTAAACGACGTTGCTCCTAAGGACAGAGATATCGCGATGGTTTTCCAGAACTACGCTCTGTATCCGCATATGACAGTTTTCGAAAACATGGCTTTCGGTCTTAAGCTCAGAAAAGTTCCGAAGGATGAGATCAAGAAGCTTGTTGAAGAAGCTGCCAAGATCCTCGATATAGCTCACCTGCTCGACAGAAAGCCGAAGGCTCTCTCCGGTGGTCAGAGACAGCGTGTGGCGCTCGGACGTGCCATAGTTCGTGACCCGCAGGTATTCTTACTTGACGAGCCGCTGTCCAACCTCGACGCAAAGCTTCGTGCACAGATGAGAACCGAGCTCTCCAAGCTCCATAAGAAACTCGGTACAACATTCATCTACGTAACCCATGACCAGATCGAGGCTATGACGATGGGTGACCGTATCGTCGTTATGAA